>JACZVC010000030.1 GCA_022572885.1 Pseudomonadota bacterium
GACCCTCAACCAGTCTATCTGCCAGTTTCATATTGTGCTCATATATGTGCTCGATACCGATATCGACCAAGTACTCAATAGATTTTTCCAAACCCTTGATACATCCGAATGCCAACGTGCTGGACTCGAATCTTTTGGTTGTGTCTGGATATTCCAACCTGTCAGGGCTCAGGTCCCATATGTTTTTGTGGCTACGAAAACCGACAAGCCCGGGCTCGAGATTGCCTTGCAGATGTGGCGCGAGATACATTACCGCGGCACCGAATGGCCCACACAACCACTTATAAGAGCCACTGATAATGACGTCAGCGCCACATGCGGGCGCATCGATAGGGATAGCTCCTGCGGACTGCGTTGCATCGACAACGAGAAGCGCGCCATGTGCATGCGTGACTTCCGCCAATGCTGCCAGATCATAAAGTTGTCCACCTGTATATTCGGCATGCGAAATCGATACGACTGCTGTATTTTGGTCGATAGCACCGATTACCTTATCAATGCTTGTGTAAGCGTTATGTCCCTCAGCCAGCCGAATTTCAGAACCAGTATGGTGTGAAACTCGACTCCATGGATAAATGGTGCTGGGAAATACGATATCAGTACTTACAATGTTCTCATGCTTTTTGGGCATCACTGCCCAGGCGATCGAACTCAACAGTTCAGAACAACTTGAACCACCGGCAATATCTTCAGGACGACAATTAAATAGACGGGCCGCCTGAATACGCAGCCCGGCAAACGCCAGATCCTCGGCATGATCATCGAAATTGTTGCTACCATTGAGCGCGAGATCAGTTTGCCAGTCAGTAATTACTGTGGCCGCGCGCATTGGAATTAACGCCACGTTGGCCGCGTTGAGGTAGGACCATGACTCCGTCAGTGGGAAATCCCCACGCTCCACGAGCAATTTCATCTTTGACCTCGCTACCTGATAGTCAACACGTCGATAATCCCGAACCAATCGCCTATTGTTGCTTATTCCGAATGCGCGCCACCCCGCTGCTTGCCGAACCCGGGCCAACAAGCAAGGAGACCCACCTGAGAACTAGATAGATTCGAGGAATGCCATTTGTCTTCATCGATCCCATCTTGGCGTACGTCACTGCTTATCTTCAAGTTGTTCCAGAACGCCGAGCACCGTCTCTTTCTGCGCCTCGAAAAGAAATATCCCGACCTCGATATCGGATATCCGATAGGTGATGATTTCGAAAATTCCGGGATGAGCGCGAAGCGACCTAAAAAAAACATTGGCGTCGTCCACGCTTACACCGGGAATCGTACATGGCGGAAATCCGGTCGGAATCTCACCAATATCGTCGGTAGTCGGGCAGTGCTCGCGAATCGCTTGTTGAATATTCCAGGGGATGATTCCGCGAACAATCTCCCTATACACCTGTGAATGAGCCACCATTTCGGTTGCAGTCTTTCTGTGATACGAGGCCAGGGCCAGGCGAAGTTCTATATCGCCAAGCAAACGGATGTTGCCCGTGCTTTGCAGGTCTTCATAGGTGTTTTCAATTGGTCTGAACCCAAAGTTTTCAGATGCATAATACGCAGCCAATAATGCGTCTTGATCAACCGGCCTGTCAGCTTGAAGCCGGTCAAGGGTCTGGATTCCAAACGAATGTACTGCGGTAAGGAAGGCAATACGATAATCGAGGCTTTGCCGGTCAGCCTCAAGGTCATCGGCGAGACGCGCCAGATACTCCTGCCCAAGATTTTCGTCGTTGCGTTGTTCGATCCAGGTGTCAACCATAAGTGCCACCAGGACTCCAAGTACCACTAGAACGAATTCACCAACAAGCCTGCCACGCGACGTAATGAATTTGATATTGACCATGCGGGCAAGCATACGAAAAAAGTGTCGCGGCGTCCGCTTTGGGTGGTGGTCTCCCTCGATTCTGATGTGCCCCTTGATCGATTGCGCGTAGCGTGGCTGACCTGCTACACGGAGGCCATGGTCAGGGGAGCCAGAAATCGGTCCCCAAAACGTGGTGTGTAAAGCAGCTTCAGAGTTTCCCATGCGTAAACGCCCGGCGGAATCCCGATATCGGCCAGGATCAGGTGTCCCGTATGTTCAGGCGGCAGACCCGTCTTGGGCACGTTGCGTTTGGCAACAAGAGTTGTTCTCAGTCTGCCTTCGAAACGACCGCCGTTGCTTCGATCTCCACCAGCAGTCCCGGTGCAATCAACGCCGAAATTTCGACCAGCGTGGATGCTGGCCGAATGTCCGCAAAAACTTCCAGGTGCGCGCGGCCGACCTGCTTGGCGAAAGATGCGTCGGTAACGTACAAACGGGTTCGAACCACATCACTCATCGAGCCGCCGGCTTCGTTCAGCGCAGTCGAAATTTTTTCCAGGATGAATCGGGCCTGCCGATAAGGGTCGTTTTCGCCGACGACTTCGCCGTTTTCCGCTATTGCCGTGGTACCGGATACCTCGATCGTGTTACCGACCCGTACCGCTCGCGAGTAGCCAAAAACGCCTTCCCATTTCACGCCATCGGAAATATTGATTCGCTGATTCAATGAGTGCTCTGTTTCACATTGAAAAAGGGCGATCCTCAGTCGACGTCGCGTCCGCTGATCAGTTCATCCAGCGGCGGCGGCGCATGGCCGGGACCCATGCGGCCAGACTTCAACCGGGCCACGTAATCATGATAAGCGCGCATCGCCTGGCCGCCGAATATCCAGATGATCGGGATGTTGGCCAGCAGCATCACGCCAGTACCCAGCGAGGTCAGGTTGTCGAGTTGTTCGTCGGTTCTGATAAAACCCAGCGTCGCGACGATGATCAACAGGCAGTAAATGACCTTGTAGCTCAGTACCGCGCGGTCGCCGATCAGGAACACGATTCCCTGTTCACCGTAGTAACTCCAGGAAATCATCGTTGAAATTGCGAACAGCCATACCGCGAGCGTGATCAGCCATTTGCCGAGGCCGGGAGTCACCGAATCGAATGCCTTGGCGGTCAGGGTAGCGCCTACATAGGAGCCATAAACACCGTTTTCATGCAGCACCGGTTTTACCGACGATTCAATGGATTTCCAGTCGACTAACAGGATGCCGTTTTCTTCGACGATCGTGCCGTTCAGACGATGCAGATTGTTGCCGCTGACAAGGTTGGCCTGCGCAGAGATGACCGCGAAAACCAGCTCTCCTTCGACCCATTCGCCCAGGTCCCGCGCAGGGGCAGCCTTCATTTCCAGGCTCCATTCGTCAAGCGCGACCGACACGACTTCCGGCGGCACGTCGTATCTCGCTTCCACACCGCGGTTCCAGACGCCGGTCGACAGGATGACCAATGCCGAGAAAGTACATACGATCAGCGTATCGATAAACGGCTCGAGGCCGGCGACTACGCCTTCGCGTACCGGCTCATCGGTCTTCGCCGCCGAGTGGGCGATGGGCGACGAACCCTGGCCCGCTTCGTTCGAGAACAACGCGCGCTTCATGCCGTACATGAATGCGTATCCCATGGTGCCACCGACAAACGCTCCGGACGCTTCGTGGGTGGAGAACGCCGATACGAAAATAAGCTTGAGCATGCCGAGGATCTGGTCCGAGTTGATGAACAGGACATAGGTGCCGGCAAGCAGGTAAAGCGCGACCATAATCGGCACCAGCCGCCCGGCGACCGCACCGATGCGCTTGATGCCCCCGATAATGACCGTGCCGACCAGTATCGCCAGGATGACGCCGCAGACCCAACTGGGAATGCCGAAATAAGCCTGGGTAATTTCACCAACGTTCCAGGCCTGGAACATGTTGCCGCCGGTGATGGCCGAGACCAGCAAGGTGAGACAAAAAACCGTGCCAACGATTTTGCCAAGCCCGGCCAGGCGGGGGTTCATTTTTGCCAGGCCCTTCGCCGCGACCCACATCGGCCCGCCATGCGGATTGGCAGGATCGTCGGTGTTCCGATAGAGCATCGACAAGGTGACCTCGGTCAGCTTGATCGACATCCCGAAGAACCCGACCACCCACATCCAGAAGACCGCACCGGGACCGCCGAGAGCGATGGCGAGCGCGACGCCACCGATGTTGCCCAGGCCTACGGTTGCGGACAACGCCGCCGACAAGGCCTGAAAATGGTTGATCGCGCCCGGGTCGTCCGGATCGTCGTAACGCCCCCGCAGAACGTGGAAACCATGGGTCAGAGCGGTGTACTGGCTGAACCGGGACCAAATCGTAAAAACGATGCCGGTGAAAAGAACGAAAAACAGCACATAGTTATGCCAGATGACCCCGTTGATAGCAGCGAGTACCTGGTTGAATTGATCCATTTGGTGGCTACCTTTATTGTTATGGCCGCATTATTGCAGTGCAGCGTATGTTTCTGCGGAGCGTCTTATAATGTCGGCTCATGCATACAGGTGCAAGCAGGCTCGAAAAACCGGTTGACTGCTAACGCTCCAGAATCGCGGTAACGCCCATGCCGCCACCGGTGCATATCGAGATCAGCCCGCGGCCGGCGCCTTTTTCAGCCAGCAATTCGGCCATCGTCATCAACACCCGGCCGCCGGTGGCTCCAAACGGGTGGCCCAGGGCCACGCTGCCACCCTTGACGTTCATTTTGTCCCTGTCGATGCTTCCCATCGCCGTGTCCCGGCCCAGTTTTTCCCGGCAGAATTCTTCCGATTCCCATGCCTTGAGCGTACACAGGGCCTGGGCGGCAAATGCTTCGTGTATTTCGTAGAAATCGAAGTCCTGCAACTGCAGCCCGGCTTGCAGCAGCATTTCCGACACCGCCCGGGTCGGCGCCATCAGCAGTCCCTCGCCACCGACGAAATCGACGGCCGCGACTTTGCCAAAGCTCAGATAGGCTTGCACCGGCAACCCCCGTTCGCGGGCCCAGTCTTCCGATGCCAGCAATACCGCGGACGAGCCATCGGTCAGCGGCGTACTGTTGCCGGCGGTCATGGTGCCGGTCTCGCTGCGATCGAATACCGGCTTCAGTTTTGCCAGCGATTCCATGCTGGAATTCGCGCGTACATTGTTGTCGGCCTTGAGGCCACAGTGTTCGGTCAGTTGATCGTCGTACCAGCCGTCCGCCAGCGCGGCCGCGGCCTTCAGATGGCTCTCCATTGCCAGCCGGTCCTGGTCCTCACGGCTGACCTGCCACTCCCTGGCCATCAATTCGCAGCTTTCCCCCATCGACAAGCCCGTGCGTGGCTCGGTTACACCCGGGGCCAAGGGCTTGAAATGGCGTGGCCGCAATCGCAGCCACGGTTTGATTTTCTGACCGAGGCTGCGGCCAGTCATGCTCGCCACCAGTATTTTCTGATAACTGCGTGGGTATACGATTGGCGCGTCGCTGACACTGTCTACGCCTGCACCGATACCGGAATCGATCATGCCATTGGCTATTTTCAGGCCGATCAGGATCGCGGCTTCAAGGCTGGTGCCGCAGGCACGCTGGATGTCGAATGCCGGTGTATGCGGATCGAGGCCGCTGCCGAGCACCGACTCGCGGGCCAGGTTCCAGTCCGAGCTGTGTTTGGTTACGGCTCCCAGCGAGACGTCGCCGAGCGTTGCGCCTTGCAGGCGGTACTTTTCGACCAGGCCTTTTAACGACGCAATCATCAGATCCTGCGTGGTCTGCTCGCGATAGCTGGTATAGGCTCTTGCGAACGGTATGCGTGATCCGCCAATGACGGCGACGCGGCGAACTTCATTGCTGTTCATAATCTAAATACCTGCTTCAGTAGGGTTGCCGGCGGCCCGGCAGGCCGCCTCAAACGACAGAACATACCGCACAATCGCGCCGCAGCAAAACCGGCGGGAGTATCGATATCGATGGTGCAGACTGCTAGAGTCTCCGGCCTTGCACAGTCTGCCTGAATCGCCGGGCGGTTACCTTTTATGAGATCAGGAACTCACCGATTGTTGCCCGAGTTGCGCACCTTATTGCGCTATGGCGGCCCGTTGGTGGCGAATAACCTGGCGATTGCCGGGATGAACCTGGCCGATACCATTATGGCGGGTCGTTTTGGCATGGCCGACCTGGCCGCGGTTGCCATCGGTTCCAGCGTCTGGTTCATGGCGTTTCTGCTCAGCCTGGGTCTGTTGATGGCGATGAGCCCGATAACCGCGGCCTGTTTTGGAGCAGGTAAAAACCGCCAGGTGGGTGTCTATTTTCGCCAGGGGATATGGCTGAGCCAGGCACTCGCGGTGATTATCGTATTGATCGTCATGCAGGCGGAGTCATTTTTCTTGTTCATCGGTATCGATGCCGCGGTTATTCCATTGAGTGTCGGATATCTTGAGGCCATCGTCTGGGGCGCGCCCGCTATTTCGGCTTACCTGGCATTGAGATTTACCAGCGAAGGCGTCGCCTGGACGCGACCGATCATGTATATCGCAGCGCTGGGACTGGTGGTCAATATCATCGGCAATTATGTCCTGATGTACGGCAAGCTCGGCTTTCCGGCACTGGGCGCGGTCGGCTGCGGATGGGCCAGCGCGATCACGATGTGGGTCATGTTTTTTAGCCTGTTTTTCTATATGAAAATACAGCCACGCTATCGGCTATTTGAACTTTTCGGGCATTTCGACTGGCCCGACTGGCCGAGGCTCAGGGAGATTCTCGGGCTGGGCGGGCCAATCGCAGTCAGCGTGTTGGCCGAAGCCGGCATGTTTCATGGTGCGGCGTTGCTGGTCGGGACCATGGGCGCGGTCATGATGGCCAGCCACCAGATCGCGATCAATGTTGCTGCGACGATGTTCATGGTGCCGCTGGCAATGCATTCGGCGACCACGATTCATGCCAGTCATGCGAACGGCAGGGGCGACCGCTCGGCGGCCCGCTTTATCGGTTTTGTCGGTATCGGCCTGTGTGGAACCATCATGCTGATATCCGCAATCCTCATGCTGACGTTTCGCGAGCAGATCATCGGCCTGTATACGACCGACATCGAGGTTGGCCAAATCGCTGTAGGCCTACTGTTTCTGGCCGCCATTTTCCAGGTTTCCGATGGCTTGCAGGTGGGTGCAGCGGGTGCGCTTCGCGGTTTCAGGGACACGCGAATTCCGGGCATCATGAATGTTTTCGCGTACTGGGTGGTCGGGTTTCCACTCGCCTGGTATCTCGGGGTGGTCCTGGATTTTGGTTTGACGGGAATCTGGATCGGGCTGATCATTGGCCTCAGTGTCTGCGCCGTGCTGCTCAACTGGCGTTTCTGGAAGATCTCGAAGGTGGACAATAATATTGCACAGTGACCGGGAACCAGGCAACCCACACCAGTCCCAAAACATCAGAGCTAAATGGAATTGAAAACCATGAGGAGAGAGTAGTGGAAAAAATAATTCTGGTTGCCGTACTGGCGCTTTTTGGCTGTGCGCAGGAAAACGATCGTTCGTCGGCAGCCACGTCGGCAACCGGTGAGGCCGGTCCGGTCGATAACGCCGCGTTACTCGATGAACTGTTTGAAGCTTATTTTGAAGAGATACTGGAGCTCAACCCGCTTTATGCGACTTTTATCGGAGACGATCGATATAACGATCGTCTGGCCAACAGCCTCTCTCCCGAGTACCTGGAAACATCGAGGGCGCTGGAGAGAAAATATCTGGGCGCATTGCTGGCGATCGACAGCGGCGATTTGAGCGGACAGGATTTGCTGAGCTATGAAATCTTCCGCCTGGACCGTGAAACTTCGATTGCCGGCGAGAGGTTCCCCGGGGAATTGTTGCCGCTGAACCAGACGTTCAGCCTGCCGAGTTTCTTCGCCGTCATGGGCTCCGGTCAGAGTGTGCAGCCATTCGCGAGTGTTGGCGACTACGAGAATTTTCTGAGCCGGGCCGATGACCTTGTCGTATACCTGGACCAGGCGATTACCAACATGCGTACCGGCATGGAGCGCGGCGTCGTCCAGCCGCGGGTGGTCATGGAAAAAGTCGTGCCGCAGCTGCGGGCCCACATCGTCGATGAGGTAGCGACGAGCGTGTTCTACGGGCCGGTTGCAAACATGCCAGAGGATTTTTCCGATGAGGACCGGGCCAGGCTGACTGTCGCGTACACCGATATGATCGAAAATATTCTGGTTCCCGCCTACCGTCGCGTGGCCGATTTTATCGAGCAGGAATACCTGCCGGCGACGCGCGCAACGGTTGGCTGGGATGCGCTGCCCGATGGCGAAGCGTGGTACGCCTTTCGGGCGGAGAACAGCACGACGACCAAGATGAGTCCTGAAGAAATCCATCAGCTTGGCCTGGCGGAGGTCGCCAGGATCCGGGACGAGATGGAGGAAGTGGCCAGGCAGGTCGGTTTCGACGGCACGCTTGCCGAGTTTTTCGAATTCCTGAAAACCGATCCGCAGTTCTTCTTTGGATCTTCGGAAGAGGTGCTGGCTGCTTATGAGGCGGCCCGCGTGAGAATCGATGAGCGCTTGCCATCCTTGTTCTCGGTGTTCCCGAAAGCCGATTATGAGATTCGGCAAATCGAGGAATTCAGGGCCAAGTCGTCAGCAGGCGCTATGTACCAGCCACCAACACCCGATGGGTCCAGGGCGGGCATTTTTTATGTCAATACTTTTAACCTCAAAGCTCAGCCGACCTATGGCGTTGAAACCCTGTCGATACACGAAGCGTCGCCGGGGCATCATTTCCAGATTTCCATCCAGCAGGAAGTCACCAGTCTGCCACGGTTCAGGCGGTTTGGTCGCTATACCGCGTTCACTGAAGGCTGGGCGCTGTACGCGGAGTCAATCGGCAAGGAACTGGGAGTGTTCACCGATCCCTACCAGTATTACGGGCGGCTCAATGACGAACAGCTCAGAGCCATGCGCCTGGTGGTCGATACCGGCTTGCATTCGATGGGGTGGTCCCGCGAGCAAGTGATTCAGTATATGCTCGACAACTCATCGCTGGCCGAGACGGATATCATTTCCGAGGCTGAGCGCTATATCGCGACACCGGGCCAGGCGCTGGCCTACAAAGTGGGTCAGATCAACCTGACGAGGATGCGCGCGGAGGCAGAACAAGCGCTGGGCAAGGATTTCGATATCAAGGCCTGGCATGCGCAGATACTGACCGATGGCGCATTGCCGATGGCGGTGCTCAATGCGAAAAACCGCCGCTGGATAGCGGCGCAAAAATAAACGGCGGGTAGTTCAGCTTCTTCTACGGTGTCCTGGCGCTGATTACCGGGACATGCCAGACGGCGTAGCGCTCGGGATTGAGAATATCCGCGACGATCTGTCTAAAGGTGTCCGTGATCTCCTGCTCGCTCAAGGCCGTGTTTTCGGCGATCGTTTTTGTAAAACCGTCCTGCCAGGCTTGCATGATCCGGGCAAATGTTTCCCGTTCGACTCGGAGCGTATCGAGAACGATATAGTCTATGTGGATATCTTTCATCCCGAGCCGGCGCAGCATCGTGAAACTGTTGCGGCCGACACGGCCATCGGTACCGGTTTTTTCAAGCAAGGCGATCGCGCCGGCGTGCCACAGGCGGTCCGGGTTCATTTTTCCGTGCTGCATATGGATCATGCCATAGTCTTCGTTGATCAGGTGTAACCAGCCGCCGGGTTTCAATTGCCTCTTGAGTCCCGCCAGTACGGTGATCGGACGCGGCACCGCCTGCAACATATGGCGGCACACCACCAGGTCGAAACCATGGGCTTCGAATTCCAGGTTGAAGGCGTCTTGCTGCCTGAATTCCAGCCTGGGCGCCAGGTCGCGGTAGCGATCGCGCGCGATGTCCAGTAAATCCTCGAGCAGGTCGACAGCGATGACGGTAGCTTGCGGATAAAGCGCGGCCAGGCGGGAGCTGATCTCGCCGGTTCCGCAACCGACATCGAGAATCTTGCAATCGGCGGACAGGCTATACCGCTCGAACAGCGGTTTCTCCTGCGGCCAGATGGCGATCGCCTGCGCCTCGAGGTTTCGCACCATGGATTCATCGCCCATTTGGTCGGCTTGCGGATTATGATCGTGTGTCATTCGTCAGTTTTTCCTTGTCCCGGCTTTTACCGAGCTTGCAGTATGTGAGAAGGTTAGGCTTTATGTCACCAGCGCAGCAACCGCGAGGGACAGAATGATCGAGCCCAATAGCACTATCATACTGACGTTCCTCGCGTACCTTGTCGTTGTGATGCTAATCGGTTTTATCGCGTGGCGGCGCACCAATAACCTCGCCGATTATATTCTGGGCGGGCGCAGCCTGGGTAGCGGTGTCGCGGCGCTCAGCGCACAGGCGTCCGATATGAGCGGCTGGCTTTTGCTGGGGCTTCCCGGTTATGCGTACCTGGCGGGTTTTGAAGCGGGCTGGTTGATGATTGGCCTGTTGGCTGGAACCTATCTCAACTGGCGGATCGTGGCTGCACCGCTGCGTACGGCGACCGAACAATATGGCGATTCGCTGACCCTGCCGGATTATTTTGAACGCCGTTTTAATGACCACAGCGGCGTACTGCGCATTGTTTCCGCCTCATTCATCCTGATCTTTTTCATTTTTTACACCAGCGCCGGCCTGGTCGCCGGCGGCAAGTTGTTCGCAACCGTTTTCGGCATGTCGTACCAGTTGGCGGTGATTGTCGGTACGGTCGCCGTTGTGACCTACACTTTTATCGGCGGATTCCTGGCGGTGAGCTGGACCGATTTTTTTCAGGGCATGCTGATGTTCGTGGCGCTGATTATCGTGGCCGTACTGGGTCTTGGCGCCAGTGGCGGTTTCACCGGTTTGACGATCAGCATGGTGGAGCAGAATCTGCACTTGCTGATCCCGTTTACTGCCGCCGATGGTTCCCCGCTGACTTTTATTGCCGTGCTGTCGGCGCTGGGCTGGGGGCTGGGCTACTTTGGGCAGCCCCATATACTGGCTCGATTCATGGCGATCAAGTCAGCGGGCCATGTCCCGCGAGCGCGTCATATTGCATTGATCTGGGTAACCATGGCGCTGGCCGCGGGCACGATGATCGGTCTCGAGGGCATCGTGTTGCTCGATCCGCCGTTACAGGGCCCGGATTCTGAAAAAGTATTCATGATGCTGACCAGCTTGTTACTGCACCCGGTCATAGCCGGTATTTGTCTGGCGGGAATACTTGCGGCGATCATGAGTACGGCGGACTCGCAGTTATTGGTGGCGTCATCGGCGATTTCCGAAGATTTTTACAAGGGCTTGCTCAAGCCGGCGAAGATTACGCCGGCAGGCATGTTGCGCGTTGGCCGCCTCGCCGTCGTCGGTATTGCGATCGTCGCGATGGTGCTCGCACTGAACGCGGACGCCACGGTGCTCGAGCTGGTCGCCTATGCCTGGGCCGGTTTTGGCGCGGCTTTTGGCCCGACCGTTATTCTTTCCCTGTACTGGAAAAACGCTAACTATCTCGGCGCCCTGGCGGGAATTCTTAGCGGCGGGTTGACCGTAATCATCTGGAAACAGTTATCGGGCGGGCCTTTAGGTATTTTCGATCTATATGAAATTGTCCCCGGCGTGCTTTTTTCATTCATCGCGTTCGGGTTGCTGAGCGTGATCGGTGGCGGCAAAAAGGCATGAGCTGGATAAAGACAATCGAACCGCAGGACGCCGATGAGGAACTCGGCGATATCTATAAGAAGATCGCCGGCCCGGACGGACAGGTGGATAATATTCTCAAAGCGCACGGGCTGCGCCCGCACACCTTGCAGGGCCACATGGCGATCTACAAGGCGGTCTTGCATAACCGTGGCAACAAGCTTCCCAAATACCTACTCGAACTGATCGGTGTGTATGTCAGCCGGCTCAATAACTGCCGGTATTGCGTCGCACACCACCAGGAAGGCCTGAGAAAGCTGCTGGAGAATGAAGCCGGTTTCGATGTGATCATCGAAGCGCTGGATTCCGATGTCTGGGGCGATGTGTTCGATGCCAGGGAAAAAGCGGCGCTTAATTACGCTCGACAACTCACCGCCAACCCCGGGTCGATCAACGAAGCCGCCGTCGCCGTATTGCGCGATGCCGGCTGCAGCGACGGCGAAATACTCGAGATCAACCAGGTTACCGCCTATTTTGCTTATGCCAATCGAACCGTGCTCGGTCTTGGGGTCAGCCACGAGGACGAAGAACTGGGACAGTCGCCTTCTTCGGATCGTCCGGACGACTGGGAGCACCAGTGAAACGGCTGGCGTTGGCAATTCTTGTTTTTCTGGCCGGCTGCACCGATCCGGGCAGCCCTGAGCAGCAGGTTCGCGATACGATTTTACAAGCGGAGGTGGCGGCAGAGGCGCGCGACATGGGCGCAATTCGCGACCTTGTCCACGATGAATATCAGGACCGGAGTGGCCGTGATCGCCGCATGCTGCTCAACCAGGTTCGCTTGTACCTGATGGCGCGCCAGTCGCTGGAACTGCTGGTCAAGATCAACGAGATCAAATTTACCGCGAATGATTTCGCCGAAGTCGATGTCACGGCCGCCGGACTGGGGCTGCGAGCCGGCATGGAAGGTCTCGGGCTGACCGCCGATAGTGATCACTACCAGATTGACCTGGCCAGGGACGATGACGGAAACTGGCTGCTGATCGGCGCGCGGAGTCTCTGACAGAAGCGCCGTTACATTTTGATGCAACAAGGGAAAACCATGCTTGCAATGGGAAAGAGTAATTTGTTTTTGACAGCCGTATTTTTGAGCGGCTGCATGCTATACGGTGCGGCGGGCGCAGAGGAAAGCGATTTGTTGTCCCAGGCCAGGCAAGCGACGCAGGACATCGAGGCGCAACTGATCGACTGGCGGCGGCACTTTCACGCCAACCCGGAGCTGAGCAACCGGGAATTCAACACTGCTCGAAAAATTGCGGTTCACCTGCGCGAACTGGGCCTGGATGTGGAAACGGGCGTCGCCCATACCGGCGTAGTGGCCCTGGTCCGGGGCAAGAGCCTCCATCCGATGGTGGCGCTGCGCGCCGATATCGATGCGTTGCCGGTTAGCGAGCGTAATGATCTGCCATTCGCATCGAAAGTGACGACAACATATAACAACCAGGAAACCGGCGTCATGCACGCGTGTGGCCACGATACCCATATTGCGATTCTAATGGCGGCCGCCGAAGTCCTGGTTGGTATGAAGGATCGATTGTCCGGCTCGGTACTGCTGATTTTTCAACCGGCGGAGGAAGGTCCGCCAGAGGGCGAGGAAGGGGGCGCGCGGCTGATGCTGGACGAGGGCTTGTTCGAGCGCTACCCGGTGGATGTTGCCTTCGGCCTGCATACCTGGTCTGCGCTCAATGCGGGCGTGATCGGCTATCGCAGCGGGCCGATGATGGCCAGCTACGACAACTTCAAGATTCGCGTGCAGGGCCTCCAGGCGCATGCCTCGAAACCGTGGAGGAGCATCGACCCGATCGTTGTCGCCGCGCAGATCGTACTCGGTATCCAGACCATCGCCAGCCGCCAGGTCAACGTTACGCTGGCGCCGTCGGTCATATCGATCGGCAGCATCCACGGCGGTATCCGCAACAACATCATTCCCGACGAGGTTGAAATGCTGGGGACGATCCGCTCCTTCGATGCCGGGATGCGCAAGGATATCCAGCGCCGGTTGGTGACCACCGTGGAAAATATCGCCGAATCCGCCGGTACCACAGCCACTGTCGAGTTCCATTATGGTTACCCGGTGACCGTCAATGACCCGGAACTGACCGCAGCGATGCTGCCCACCTTGCGCTCGATCGCCGGTGCCGACAATGTCATCGAGATCGATTTGATTACCGGCGCCGAGGATTTCTCCTATTTCCAGCAAGAGGTTCCCGGGTTTTATTTCATGCTGGGCGCCACCCCGGCCGGTCAGGATGCATCGGTCGCGCCAACCAACCACTCGCCGCTTTTTTTGGTCGATGAAAGCACCCTTCTGGTCGGGCTGGATGCCCTGATCGGCGTTACGCTGAGCTACATGGATTTGCAGGAAGCCGATTGAGTTTCAGGGCTTTTTGTTTTTCCTGCCTAGCAGCGCCGATCGTAAACACACTGGCGAGTACGGCGCTCAACGGCATCCAGGCAATTTGTGTGCTCATGTCGGTCTCCGTCGCAATCCTGAGGCAGTTTCAGTTTAGCGGTTTTGCCAGCGGTAAAGTGATGCTGAAAACGACGCCGCCATCTCTCGGCAGATTTTCCGCATTCGCTTCGCCGCCGTGAAACTGGGTGATCAGTCGCACGATGAAAAGGCCAAGACCCAGGTGCGGCTTGGCGCCTTTTTTCTCGCGCCGCGAGACCATGGAGTCGAATAATTGTCCCCGCAGTTCTTCCGGCAATGGCGGTCCGGGGTTGCTGACTGTGATGCAACAGGAATTTTCCGCGCAGCTCAAGGCGATTCTTATCCAGCTGCCATCGGCTGCAAAATCCGCAGCGTTGTCGACCAGCTTGTCCATCAGTTGCGCGAGCAAATCGGGGGAGGCTTGCACGACACAGGGCCGGTTCACGGTCGCAACCCGGATTTCGTGATGCGGGTAGGCGCTTTGGTAGGCCTCGCCTATATCCTTGATCCAGGCAGACAAGTCCAGCGATTCGATGGCCGCCCCCTTGATGGATGCCTCGACCCGCGAAGCTTCCGACATGGCATTGAGAATTCGTTTGAGGCGATTGGATCCGTCCAGCGCCCTGCGGGTGTATTCCCGTGACTCGTCTGACAGCTCTTCGTGCTCGAGATTTTCCAAGGAAGAGTGAACGACCGCCAGCGGCGTGCGCAGTTCATGCGAAAGTTGACTGGCCAGCGTTTCGAGGTACTGGTGATAGCCCCGTAGCCGATCGAGCATCGCGGCAAAACTTCGGGACAAGTCGCCGATCTCATCGCCGGCATCGGTTCCCGGGATGCCGCCCAGGATACGGCCATCCGCGCTGACCGCCGATTCGGCGGCATTTTTCAACCGGCGGATGCGAAACGCGAGTAACGAAGCCAGTCCGAGCAAGCCGAGCGCGGCTACGCTGACCGCGATCAGGGTCAGGTTCATCAGGCGCCGCAACGCGTTGTTGGTTAGCGTGAGGATGGCTTCGCTGCCTTGTTCGACGACTACGCTACCCATTGCCCGACCGGCAATCTCGATGGGCGCGAAAACCGTGGCTACGGCCCGGTCGCCTTCGGGTAACAGGTTCCAGGTGCCAGCGGCCTGGCCGGACAGCGCGCTCTCGCTGGCTGCCGGTGGCAGGCGTCCGGGGCGCACTGTGGCCGCTCTTTGCAAGTCACCGGTGCCGAGGATCACCTGGTAAAGACGATCCAGCCAGGCGGAAGCATCGGCAATGTCTCGCTGCGGCGGCGTGCCGATCTCGCCATATCGCGCCAGTTCCCAGCCCTGGCGGTCGCCGACTCGGAGCAGCAGTCCTGGCCGGTGATAGGGCGCGAGGGCGGCAGCCAACTCGGCTGAGGGTCTGACGATCATCGCCGGTTCTGGCCGGGTCGGGTCCATGGTGCCGATCAAGGCGCCGCCGGCGCCATGGTCTTTCAGCAAAAAGCCGAGCCTTGCGCCCAGCATCTCGCGCGGAATCCGGATTTCCAGGTTGAACCCGTCGCCGGTAGGCTGCCACTCGGCCTGTATCCGGGTTTCCCGATCGCCGCCTTGCCAGGGTCGATTCCAGTGACTGCGCTGAGGAAAAACCTGGCCGGGCGCCAGTGTCGAAAAGCGGTATGCCTGCAACTGCTGGTTTTCGTCCTCCGTCATCATCAGCACGCTGTCGCCGGCGGTCTCGGTGGTCCTGTAAACGACCTGTGGATCATTGATTTGCAGGAACAGCCAGGCGAATCGCCGACCCATGCCCAGTGCATAACGAACTGACTGACCGTTACCGCCCAGATCGGTCAGCGCACCCGGATCCAGCGCCCAGTCTTCGACGAAGCCATCCAGTGTCGGCGATGTGCGCAATGAAAACTGGTAAACAGAGACAGCGCCGTTGACGGGTTGGGCGAGCCGGGGGTCTGGATAAATCAGCTCTTGTCGCTCCGCCAGTTGCCTGGCCACCGCCTGCGCGTTGCCCAGCAGTGCGCCGGTGTGGGAGCGGCGGAGAGCATCTTCCATTTCCCGTACGTACTGGTAACCCGCCCATGGCAATACCAGCGTCAGCAGGCTCACCAGCAACAACTGCAGGCGCAGGCTCATTCTTCTACCCAGCGATACCCCATGCCATAGACGGTTTCGATGGCATTGAAATCCGGCGCCAGTTCGCAGAACTTGTGGCGGATGCGTTTGATGTGGGTGGTGATGGTGTGGTCGTCGAGTACCGTATTGGCGGCGTCCATCAGTTGTTGACGGTTCTTGACATGACCGGGAAAACGCGCGAGCGCATGGACCAGCCAGAACTCGGTCAGGCTCAGCGGGACTTTGACACCATTCCAGTGGGCACTCAGACGGTCTATATCTAGCTCCAGCTTGCCCTTGACCAGTTTCTGCTCCTGACGGACCGGCTGGCTCAATGCCTCGACCCGCCGGAACAACGCGCTCACGCGGGCCAGGATCTGGCTGATGCTGATGTCCTTGGTCAGGTAATCGTCGGCGCCCAGCCGCAGACCCGAAATCACATCGAGCTCGCTGTCCAATGCGGTCAGAAAAATGATCGGCAGTTCCGGGCTCCTGGTTCGTAACTCGCGGCACAGGTCAAAACCGCCTTCCGCTTCATCACCCAGGTTGACATCGATGATGACGAGATCAGGCAGGCGCACCGAAAAAGCTTCCAGCGACTGCTTGCGGTCGCTATAGCCACTGACCTTGTAGCCCTGCCGGGCGAAGGCCGCCGAGTAGTTTTCACGGATAGCGGTTTCGTCTTCGACTATCGCAATATGTTTAGCCATAAGCGTGACTGTAAACGGAAACGCCGCCGTTGTTAATTCCCGTGACTGCCGATATTGGTGACTTTAGTTCGAATGACGCTGACTTAGTGGTTGATATAGTGCGTCAATGACCGGGCACGATGGGATCGAATCGCCGTTGCACTCGGCGGCCATCCGCAACAATGCTTGTTCGAGCCGCTCGAGGTGGTCTATTTTCTCCCTGATTTCACCGACGTGATCCATGGTCAGCGCCTTGATGTTCTCGCAGCTGTACTGATGTTCGTCGACCAGGCCCAGCAATTGCCGGATCTGCGCCATCGTAAACCCCAGTTTTCGGCAGCGGCGGATGAAAGTCAGGCGCTTCAGGTGATCCTCTTTATACAGGCGATGGCCACCGGCGCTGCGCGGCGGGTCCGGCAGCAGGCCCTGCCGTTCGTAATAGCGGATGGTCTCAATCTTGCAATCGGTCCTTGCAGACAAGGCGCCGATGCCGATCGGGAAAAATTCAGGGTTTTTCATGGGAAATCGCTTGTATCTGTAGTTAGTACAGGCAATAGACTCAGAATCCCACGGTTGGTTTCGTTATTTCTTGTAAGTGACGGGGTGTTTTTTATGAATGAACAAAGCAAAACGGTAAAAACGGACATCACCGGCAATCTGAAAAGCCTGCTGGTGGTCAACGGATTGCCCATCGTCGCCATATTGCTGAGCGCTTATTACCTGTCAGAAACGCCGAGGACCGTGGTCTGGACGCTTTCCTTCCTGGTGATGGGCGCCGCTTGCGTGCGTAATGCATTGAGTTGCCGGCGGGTCCACTGTGTGTTTACCGGGCCGTGGTTCTTGCTAGCCGCACTGGCATCGCTGTTGCATGGCACTGGATTCGTCGATTTCGGCGGTCCACGCGGATGGGAATTGATCGGCAACATCGGTCTGTGGGGCGCGTTCGCCGTGTGGATAGTCAGCGAAGCGATCTGGGGGAAGTATTTTGCCGAATCTGAAATTAAATCCGATGCCTAGGCCGATTGTCCAGTTTCTGAGTTTCCCTGGTTGCCCGCTGGAATCGAGGGCGCGGACAGAACTTGAGAAGGCATTGGCTGAATGCGGCCTCAATCATTATGAAAACATTAACGTCATGGCGGAGCAGACGGCGGAGGAACTGAAATCCTGGGGCTCTCCGACCATCCTGGTCAACGGCAGGGATGTGACCGGGCACGAGGGCGGCGATGGCGTCGGTTGCCGGATCTATGGCGGTGGCCTGGGTGTGCCGGACACGCAGACCATTGTCGAATTTCTGCGGCGGAGCACGCAGGATGAATGAAGACCAGAAGGTCGTCGCGACTACCGGCAGCGCCATCGGGATAAGCACCTTCGCATCGTTTATCGGTCTTTGTTGTATCGGACCGTGGGCAGTCGTCCTGTTTGGCGTATCCGGCGCGGTGACGATGGCGCGCTGGCAACCGTTTCGCCCTTACATTCTTGGCGTCGCCGCGGCGATGCTGGCCTGGGCGTTCTGGCGCGTTTACCGGCCGCAGCCGGTTTGTGAAGACGGCACCTGCCCCGCCGGGCCTACGATATGGCTGAAAGTAATGTTATGGGTTGCCGCCGCGATGATCGTGCTCGCTTTTTTTGCCGATGACCTGCAATGGATATTGATTGACCCGACCCCCGAGGGATTGCGCGATGAATAGAAGAAATGTACTGGCTGTAGCCGCGAGTGTTTTGTTGCTGGCTGCGTGCGGCCAGGATACCGGCAATTCTGGTGCCGAGGAATCCGCAGCATCTGACTACCTGAGCTACGCAGTCATAGGACCAGACCTCGAAAAACTGCGCAGTGATTTCAACGCCCACCGCGGCCAGGTCAGGTTGTTGTTTATCAACG
The DNA here is from genome assembly GCA_022572885.1 of Pseudomonadota bacterium. Taxonomy (NCBI): domain Bacteria; kingdom Pseudomonadati; phylum Pseudomonadota; species Pseudomonadota bacterium. The sequence continues at coordinate 18,600 of JACZVC010000030.1, forward strand.
GTCCAACCTGCGGCATATGCCTGCGCGGTATGGCCGATCTGAATGACGAATTTATTGCGGCGAGCCAGAACGACGGGCGGCTCGAGACCTTTGTCGTCCATGTACCGACGCTCGGCGCAAAAGAGAAGCACGCCAAGGATGTATTGCCGTTACTGGCCGGTCCCAGGATTCATCATTACTGGGAAGACAGCGGGATCATCGGCCGGCTCTACCAGAAGGTCATGGAAACCGATTTCTATATGTGGGATGTGTGGATGGCTTACCTGCCTGATGTGGTCTGGGAGGGCGAACTGCCGCCGTATCCTGATTTCTGGATGCATCAGTTGGGACCGTTGCCAAAAGAGCTAATGCTCGATGCCAGTGTTTTTGCCGTGGAAACCCGAAAAATGATGGACCTGGTCGGCGATGCCGAGTCTTTTGCCGATGCGCCGTTGGCAAGATCTGCCGCGGAGCAAGTCGCAGACGGTCTGGTGATACCTGACATCGCGCAGCCAAAAGGCATAGCCATCGGCACCCACATCCGGGGCCGTGGCGGTTACCTGAATCTGAAAAGCATACAGTCGATCGAGCGAAGCGGAACGATAACCGCTGCAGGGGAAACTTTCGACTTGCAAATCAATAGCCAGCGTGGCCAGGGAATCAGCCGACTCGTAGGCTCGGACGGGCAAGTCTCGGCAGCCGGCTTCGATGGCAGTACGGTAACTCTCCCGGAAGGAGACGACAGGGGACTACCGGCCGCGCTGGAAAAAATTCTCCTCGAGTCATTCGAATTCGATGATCCGGTCGTGGAATGGAAGGACAAAGGCCACGAGACCCGGAAGATTGGCATGCACAAGCACGGCGACGTGCTGGCCTGGGGGCTGGAACTGATACAGGCCAGCGGTACGCGCTGGAACCTCCTGATCGACAGCCACACCGGCGATTTAGTCAAGGCGACAATACTGGACGCATCGGGAGCGCCGGTTTACGTCATGGTGATGGACGATTTCTACGACGAAGGCGATTTCAGGTTTCCGCACACCACCGAATATTACGATGGAAACAACAATCTGCTTGCAGTCGAAAATATCGAGGAGATTATTATCAGCCGTGCCGAGGCTGATATCGTATCAGACGATCTGACGCACTAGCGACGCTTGACCGGCACCAAAATCTCGGCTGCCACAATTTGTCACTTTTGATCACCGTTTTGACGGCAATGCGTCAGGTGCCTGGCGTTTCCTCCTGTTGCAATTATCCACAGTTGCAATGGGGGACAGCAAATGTCAGGAAATACTCGGCCCGCATCGAACTTCCCGTATGCAAGCGGGAGCCAAAATCGCTGGCGTCGGCATCTGCGGCGCTACCAGCCTGATCTGGGGCAGCGGCTTTCCAGGGCACGCCTGGTTTATTTGCGCCGCCACGATGCGCGCTGGGGATGGCTGGCGCTTTGCTTGTTCTTGTTTCTGCAGCCGGATGCGGCGTTCGCGCAGGATCTGAACAATCCCGGCGCGGGCACGCTACTGCTCGGCAGCCGGGAATATCCCTTCATCGCACCCGCCGTATCTCACGAAATGACAGCGACGGTCAGCGGGCCACTGGCGAGAGTCGAGGTCACGCAACGTTTTATCAACCCGAGCGACGAGTGGATCGAAGGGCGCTACCTTTTCCCGCTGCCCGACGATGCGGCGGTGGACCGGTTGCTGATTACCATTGGCGATCGCACCATCGAAGGGCAGATCAAGGAAAAGCAAACGGCACGGCGGGAATATCAGCAGGCCAAAAGCGAGGGTCGGCGCGCCGGTGTCGTCGAGCAGAAACGCGCCAACCTTTTCTCGCTCGCCCTGGCGAACATCGGGCCCGGCGAAGAGATTACGATCCGGATTTCTTACCTGGAAACGCTTGATTACCGAGATGGCGAATATTCGATACGCCTGCCGATGACAGTGATGCCGCGGTTTACGCCTGGCACAAGCGCAATTGATCTGTTGGGGTCTTTGACCACCAGTTTGCAGCCGATTTCATTCGTATTCGATACCCGGGAGGATCGTCTGGATACACCGTACGTCAGCGGTCTGCTGGCATCGACCGCGAACATCGAAGTCCGCTTGCTCGGTGATCGCTGGCCGCAGGAAATCCGCAGCGGCTCGCACGTCCTGAACATCGATCGGCACGCCAGCGAAGTCAGCGTACTCGTCGATGGCGGCTATGCGGCGATGGATCGTGATTTCGAACTGAGCTGGCGGCCGGCCAGCGGCGCACAACCAGACCTGCTCTTGCTCAGCGAGCAGTGGCGGGGGAAGCTCTATGCATTGCTGATGTTTCTGCCGCCATCGGTCGCCGAGGTCCGGGCGTTGCCCCGGGAACTGATTATCGTCATCGACACCTCCGGTTCGATGCATGGCGAATCCATTGAACAGGCCAGGGCGGCGGTCGACAGGGCATTGCAATCGCTGGCGCCCGGCGACTTGTTCAACGTGGTCCAGTTCAACACCAACGCCGAGGCCTTGTTCCCGGCCACGGTACTCGCCGACCCGGACAACGTGGCGCGCGCCCGTCGATACACCCGAGGACTAAGAGCCGATGGCGGCACCAACATGGCGCCGGCGCTCGAGATCGCTCTCGGTGCGCGGGACAACCCCGGTTACCTGCGCCAGGTCGTGTTTATTACCGATGGCGCGGTTGGCAATGAAGCGCAGTTGTTCGCCCAGATCGAAAAAGAACTCGGCGACAGCCGCTTGTTCACGGTCGGCATCGGTCCGGCGCCCAACTCGTGGTTCATGAAAAAAGCCGCGCGCTTCGGACGCGGCACGCACACCTATATCAACAACGTCAGCAACGTAGGCGAAAAAATGGCCGCGCTGCTGGCGCGACTGGAAAAACCGGCGTTGAAAAATGTGCGCATACACTGGCCGGCAGACATCGCCGTCGAGCAGTGGCCGGAGAAAATTCCGGATTTGTATGCCGGCGAGCCGATGATCGTATCGGCGAGACTGAGCCGGTTGCCCGATCATGTGCTGATCAGCGGCGATGGCGGCGCCGGTTACTGGGCGCTGCAAAAACCCCTGCCTGAAAAACAGGACGCGCCGGGCGTCGCCGCCTTGTGGGCCAGGCACAAGATCGAAACGCTGCAGGACCAGGCGATTGCCAGCGGAGATCGCGATGCGGCCAGGTCTGAAATCACTGCGGTTGCGCTGGAGCACGGCCTGATCAGCCGTTACACGAGCCTGCTGGCGGTCGAATCCACGCCGGTCAGACCAATAGGCAACCGGCTTGCCAGCCTGCGAATCGCCAATGTCAGGCCACGCAACCTGGCCAGCCCGGGATTCCCGAACACGGCTACACCGGCCGCCCTGTGGCGTTGGGCCGGCCTTGCGCTGTTGCTGCTGGGGATTACCTGGCTGACGCTGGACCAGCGGCGGACAATCGCATGAACCGGTGGATTGGCAAGTCGCTGATTGTTGCCGCGTTCATTTGCCTGCTCAACGCGGCCTGGATCCCCGCCAAGGCGGCGCTGGCGCAACACCTGTTGCAGCAGGCCTGGCAACGCACACTGGCTGGCGAGCGCCAGGTCAAAGCGTGGCCCTGGGCGGATACCTGGCCGGTCGCACGTCTGCGTGCGCCCGACCACGGCGTCGATCTGATCGTCCTCGCTGGCGGGTCGGGGCGGACGCTGGCTTTCGGTCCGGGCCATATGGACGGTACGGAACGTCCCGGCGGCGCGGGCAACAGCGTGATCGGCGGTCATCGCGACACCCATTTCGCGTTCCTCGGCGATCTAACGGTCACCGACCGGTTGCTGTTGGAAACTACTACAGACAGTTTCTGGTTGCAGGTCACCGATATCCAGGTCGTAAACAGCGCGGAAGCCGAGCTTAATCTATGGACTGAAGACCGGCTGCTGACGCTGGTGACTTGTTACCCGCTGGATGCGCAGGTACCGGGTGGGCCGCTCAGGCTGGTGGTCACCGCGGAACCGGTACCGGCGCTGGCCATTCTTTAGGAACAACGAATCCTCACGGGTTTCCTGCTTCCCGGCAATCCCAGCGAAACAGCAGGCCTTGCCGGTGGGTCCGCCCACCGGCTTTTTTTTAGCACCAGTTGATGCGTTTATAGAGATAATGCATGGAAATGCCGCGGGCGCACATGAACAGCATGAAAGCCAGCCACAATCCATGGTTGCCCAGCGGCTGCAGCAAATAAAACGCCGGCAGGTAAATCATCAACACGCTGAACAACATGGTGTTGCGCATCTCTCGTGCACGCGTGCCACCGACATAGACGCCATCGTAAAGAAAACTCCAGACCGACAGCAGCGGCGAGACGATCATCCATGGCAGATACAGATAGATCGCTTCGCGGACGGCCGGCAGCGTGGTCAGCAGATTGACGATGCCGCGACCGAACAACAAAAAGACCAGCGAAAATATCGCCGCGACCAGCAACGACCAGATCAGCGACACGCGGACCGCCCGGCCAAACGCTTTGCGGTCGCGCTTGCCGATCGCTTTGCCGACCAGCGCCTCGGCCGCGTTGGCGAAACCGTCCAGGGCGTAGGCCATCAGGTACTGGAACTGCATCAACACGGCGTTGGCCGCGAGGATGATCTGGCCCTGGCGGGAGCTTTGTGCGATCAGGAAGCCGAACGCGAACATCAGGCTCAGCGTGCGCACCAGCAGGTTGCTGTTGACATGCACCAGGTGTTTGAGCGCGACGCAGTCGCCCAGGTTCTCGCGTGACCAGCGTCCCGGACGGTTACGCAGCAGGCGCGCCGCCAGCCATAAGCCCAGACCGCTGCCGCAAGCCTCGGCGATGACCGAGGCCAGCGCCACGCCGTCGGCGGTCATGCCGATGCCGATCACGAACAACAGATCGAGCAAGATATTGCTGAGGTTGATCGTCAGCATCAGGTAAAGCGGCCCGCGCCCCGACTGCATGCCGATAAACCAGCCGATCAGGGCGAAGTTGAGCAGCGTAAACGGCGCGCCCCAGATCCTGATCGAGAAATAGATGCTGGCTTCGGGCAGGATCTCCGCGTCCGGGCTCAACAGCCACATGGCCGCTTCACGCAACGGGTGTTGCAACAATATCAGCAGCGCGCCGATGCCGACCGCGAGCAGCGCGGCCTGGCCGAGCCCCGCGCGGATGCGGTCATCGTCTCCCGCTCCATGGGCCTGGGCGGTCACGCCGGTTGTACCCATGCGCAGGAAGTTGAAGCCGATAAACAGGAAACTGAAAATTGTCGCGCCGATTGCGACGGCGCCCAGATAACGCGCATCGGGCAAATGGCCCATCACCGCCGTATCCACCATGCCAAGCAGCGGCACGGTAATATTGGAAAGAATCAGCGGCGCTGCGATCCGCAAGACATTACGGTGCTCTTTCTGGTTTGCGAGCTTCACCGGGATTCAGCCATCTTGTGCGGGTTGCAGCATTGCCGGATCCACGCAGTTCGAACCCGATCGCTCGGCAACGATTCAGAAGGCGCTGACGCCGGTCAGTTCCTTGCCGATCGTTAGCTGGTGCACGGTCTCGGTGCCCTCGTAAGTAATCACGCTTTCGAGGTTGAGCATGTGCCGTATCGCCGACATCTCGGCGCTGATGCCCGCGCCACCGAGCATGTCTCGCGCATCGCGCGCGATATCGAGGGCCATGCGCACATTGTTCCACTTGGCCAGCGATACCTGCGCAGGCATCATTTTACCGGCGTCTTTGAGGCGCCCGAGATGCAAGGAAATCAGTTGCGCGCCGGTAATGCGGCGAGCCATGTCGGCCAGGCGTATTTGTATGGTCTGCGTCTGGTTGAGCGGTTTGCCGAACAGGACGCGGGTCCCGGTGTAATCCAGCACTTCCTGCAGGCAGGCCTGGGCCGCGCCGATCACTCCCCAGGTGATGCCATAACGCGCCTGGGTCAGGCAGCTAAGCGGGCCCTTGAGACCTTTCGCATCAGGCAAACGATTGGCATCGGGCACCCGGACCTTGTCGAAGAACAAGTTGGAGGTCACCGATGCACGCAGCGAAAACTTGTGCTTGATTTCCTCTGCGGAGAATCCTTCCATGTCCTTTTCGACTATAAACCCGCGGATGCCGTCTTTGGTGTCCGCCCAGACCACGGCGATATCGGCCACATTGCCGTTGGTGATCCACATCTTGGAGCCGTTCAGAATCCAGTGATCGCCGTCTTTTTTTGCGGTCGTTTTCATGTTCGACGGGTCCGATCCACCATGTGGCTCGGTCAGGCCGAAACAGCCGATCGCCTCGGCCCGGGCCAGCGGTGGCAGCCACTTCTGTTTCTGCTCTTCGCTGCCAAAGGCATGAATCGGGTACATGACCAGGCTGCTTTGCACCGAGGCAAACGAGCGTAACCCGCTGTCGCCACGCTCGAGCTCCTGGCAGATCAGGCCATAACTGACGGCATTCAGGCCGGCGCAGTCGTATCCTTCGAGTGAGCTGCCCAGCAGGCCCATGCCGGCCATTTCCGGAACCAGTTCGTCGGGGAAGCGACTCTCTTCAAAGCACTTGCCGATGATCGGCAAAACTTTTTCGTCGACAAAACGGCCGACGCTGTCCTGCACCAGCTGCTCGTCCTCTGACAGCTGATCGCGAATGTTGTACAAATCCAGGGGATTGAGAGCCACGGTGAACTCCTGCCTTGCAAGGCGCGCAATAATACCGCATTTGCCAGGGCATTGAAGCGGCAGTTTAATAGGCCCGGCAAAGCATTAGCTGCAGGCAGTCGAAAGCGGAGACCCCCATGAAAATCCCCGAGATACTGGTTATTGAATCTGTGCAGAAAGCCGGCAGTCTGGCCAGCATTTTGCAGGTCATAGCCGATGATGGCCTGGTGGTGGAACACCTGCAGTCGTTGCGCCGCGAGCAAGGCAAAACGGTCTGGGAAATCACGCTGGAAATGGATGAGGAGACTGATCGCAGTCTGTTCCAGAAAATTGACGCATTGCCTAACGCCCGATTTCTTGGCAAGTCGGATCGGGTCTTCGATCGTCATCTCGGCGGAAAAATCGAGACCAGGTCGCGGGTCCGCATATCGTCACTGCAAATCCTGCGCGATATTTACACGCCGGGCGTGGCCCGTGTTTGCCTGGCAATACAGGATAATCCAGAGAAGGCGTGGCTATATACCAATATCCACAAGACGGTCGCGGTGGTGACTAACGGCACTGCGATACTGGGTCTGGGCGATATCGGGCCAGTGGCGGGGATGCCAGTCATGGAGGGCAAGGCCGCCTTGTTCGCGGAGTTGGCGGGGTTGTCGGCGGTGCCGATATTGCTGGACATTAAGGACCCGCAAAAAATCGTGGATACCATCGAGGCCATGGCGCCGTCGTTCGGAGCCATACAACTGGAGGATATCAGGGCGCCCGAGTGCTTTGAGATTGAGCGACAGTTAAAGCAAAGACTGGATATTCCGGTCCTGCATGACGATCAGCATGGTACCGCCGTGGTGGCGCTGGCCGCGCTGATCAATGCCACCAAGAGGGTAGGCAAAAACTTGCCGGGAGCTGTCATCGGGCAGATCGGCCTTGGCGCCGCCGGTATCGGCATCGTCAGCTTGTTGAAGGCCCAGGGCAGCTGCGAGGTTCTCGGCACGGATCTCAAAGCCGATGCCCGGCAACGGCTTGAGAAACTCGGCGGCAAAGCGGTCACTATCGAGGAATTGATGGCGCGCGCCGATTTTGTCATCGCGACCAGCGGAGTCAAAAACCTGATCAAGCCCGAGTGGGTCAGGGACGGCCAGGTGATCCTGGCCCTGTCCAATCCCGATCCGGAAATCGAACCGATCGTTGCACTTGAACAGGGCGCGGCTTTTGCCGCCGATGGCAAGGGCATCAACAATGTGCTCGGCTTTCCGGGGCTGTTCAAGGGTGCATTGGCGGCCAGGGCCAAAACCTTCACCCGGGAAATGTTGCTGGCGGCGGCGCATACGCTAGCGGACCTGGCCGGGCCGGATGACCTGGTCCCGGATGCGCTGGATATCGATGTGCATGACAAGGTGGCGGCGGCGGTAGCCGAGGTGGTCAGCGGATCGCGCTAGTACCTCACACCCAGGCGGCGGTATATAAATCCGAGCAACCAGATCGGACCGATCATCAGGAACTGGATATCCTTGAAAAAGCTGGGTTTCTTGCCTTCGATACGATGACCGACAAACTGGCCTATCCAGGCCAGGACAAATACGCTGACCGATGCAGTCAACATGGGTAACCCGGCGGCTTCCAGCGTGTGCAGGATATAGGCAAACAGCGCCAGCACGACGCTCATTCCCGCTCCCAGCGAGGGAGACAAAGCGAAGTAATAAACCAGGGCGAGGACCATGACGACGGTGGACCAGTTTAGCCACGATGACAGGCTGGCCATCGCGGCAGGTACCGGCGCCGCCCAGAGCATGCCGAGCACCGTCAGCAGGATCAACGGTACACAAATCCAGTGGATGGTCTTGTTGGTCGGGTTCTGATGGCTTTCGCCATAATCGTTGAACCAGTCGTCGGCTGGGCGCATGATAATCTCCTGCGATCGGTACGCTAAATCTACGTCCTGGAAGAGATGCGGGCAAGTCCAGGACGTGAAAAATCGGATCTGAAATCAGGAGCACGGATGAATCTACGACTGACCCTGGGGCAGCGAGTCCTGCAGTATTTCGCCAACTCCAGCTTTCTGAGCGACGCCCGGCGGATGGAGCTTTACCCGCCCTTTTTCCTGATGCGGATCAAGGTGCTGGAAATCAGCGAACACTGGCGGGAAATTCGCATGCTGCTGCCGTTGAATACGATTTCAAGAAACCCGGGCGGGGTCATGTTCGGCGGCTACCAGGCGGCGCTTGCGGATCCGATTGCGGCGCTTGCGTGCGCCCGGGTGTTCCCGGGATACGCGCCCTGGACCCGGGCGATGACTATTGATTTTCGCCACGGCGGGAGCACCGATCTCGAGTTGCGATTCAGCATGAAAAAGGAGCAGGAAGAGCAGATCCGGGCGGAACTGGCGGAGCGGGGGCGGGCGACCCCCACCTTTGAATACGGTTTTTACCTGACCGACGGCACCCAGTGTACGCATATCGAAAACACGGTTGCGATACGGCCGCGTGGTTATGTCAAGGCGACGACGCCACCAGCGGATACGGAAGGATTCTGATCTGTGTGCGGTCTGTTCATTCATCGTTCATTCAGCGTTTAGCGATACAATGAAGCTGGAACAACAGGGAGGATTTCCGATGAGTAGCCGATTATCACGTATATCCATGACGTTTTTGGTGGCAGTTCTTGTTGCCGGTTGTGAGACCATCAACCCCTATACCGGTGAAACGCAGACCAGCAAGGCGACCAAGGGCGCGCTGATCGGCGCTGCCGCCGGCGCCGTGGTCGGGCTTGTGACCGGCGACAGCGCGGTCGAACGCAGGCAGCACGCGTTGATTGGCGCTGGTATAGGCGCCCTTGCCGGCGGTGGTATTGGTTATTACATGGATGTTCAGGAAGCGAAGCTGCGTCAGAAAATGGCGGGTACCGGGGTTAGCGTTACCCGTGTCGGTGACAACATCACCCTCAACATGCCAGGTAACATTACATTCGAAACCGCAAGCGCCAACCTGAACGGGGATTTCTTCCGCGTGCTTGACGGCGTTAGCGAAGTCACCAAAGAGTTCGAAAAGACGCTGATCGAAGTTGCCGGCCACACCGACAGTCGAGGCTCGAACGCCTACAACCAGAGTCTCTCGGAGCGCCGCGCCGGAGCAGTTGCCAGCTACCTGGAAAGCCAGGGCGTGATGCCATTGCGGATTATTACCGTGGGGCTGGGCGAAGACATGCCAGTGGCAGATAACTCGACCAGTGAAGGCCAGTTATTGAATCGCCGCGTCGAGTTGACGCTGGTGCCGATAACCGGCTAAAAAATTGGGTCAATCTGCCATCGCTTGGCGCAATTTGCCGATCGCAGCTACCTCGACCTGGCGAACCCGCTCCGCGGAGATGCCGTATTCATCGGCCAGTTCGTGCAAGGTTTCTTTTTCATCGGTCAGCCAGCGGCGCTGCAGAATATCGCGGCTGCGTTCATCCAGCGTTTCCATAGCTTCGGCCAGTTGCATGCTGGACTGCTGCTGCCAGTCTTCCTGCTCGACCAGTTGCGCCGGGTCGGGAGTCGGGCTGGGCAGATAAGCGGCCGGCGAATAGCTTTCCTCGTCACCGGCATCGGGCGCCGGATCCAGGGACAGATCACGCGCCGACAGGCGTTTCTCCATTTCGTAAACTTCACGGGTCGAAACCCCAAGGTCGTCCGCGACTGCCTTTGCTTCGTCCTGGCTCAACCAGTTGAGATTTTTCTTGGCTTTGCGCAGATTAAAAAACAGTTTGCGCTGCGCCTTGGTGGTTGCCACTTTGACCAGCCGCCAGTTGCGCAGGACAAACTCATGTATTTCCGCGCGAATCCAGTGGACGGCGAATGAAACCATGCGCACGCCGACATCCGGATCGAATCGCTTGACCGCTTTCATCAGGCCGACGTTGCCTTCCTGGATCAGGTCGCCTATGGGAAGTCCATAACCGGTATAGCCCTTGGCAATATGGACGACAAAACGCAAATGCGAAACAACCAGCATACGCGCGGCCTCGAGATCACCATGGTCGCGCAGTCGGCGCGCGAGACTTTGCTCTTCATCGCGCGAAAGCACCGGGATCTTGCCAATAGTCTGCAAATACTGATCCAGGCTGCCGGCAGCGGCCGGGCTGGTCAGGGCGAAATTTTTCACCAACAGGGCGTTACTCATCGTCAAACTGTTCCTCCCAAAACGACACCAGTATTTTAGCACTCTATTGCTTAGAGTGCTAAATTCATCGCAGGTTCCGGCCAGACTAATAATTAAAAGAACGGAAAAACAATGAGTTACGGAAACAAGATCAGAATTCCGGATCCATGTCGCGCAAATGCCGCGATGCCGCAATCCACGATCCCAACCAACCCAGAACCGCGCCCGCAAGCAGCAGAAGCCCTGCCTCGTCCGCGGCGAGGCTCAACAGCCGGTAATCGCTGCCATAGAGGCCCGCGACCCGGCTCACCGGCTCTTTCAGCAAAAACCCGACTAACTGGACCAGCGCCACCGCCAGGATCCCACCGCCGACTCCATACCAAAGACCGAGATAAAGAAACGGCCTGCGAATGAATGCGTCACTGGCGCCAACCAGCTTGGCCACCTCGATTTCCTGGCGCCGGTTCAGGATATCCAGCCGGATGGTATTGCCGACGATCAGCAACACGCCCAGGGCAAGGACTGCGGAAGCGAGGGTTACCGCGCGGCGCACCGTATCCAGAATGGCGTGAAAACGGTGGACCCAGGCTGTGTCGAGTTGCACCAGGTCGACATCGCCAAGCTTTTTCAACTCGTCTGCGAGCTGCGTCGTCTGACCGGCGCTTTCGGAGTCGGCCGACGGCTGAACGACCAGCACATTTGGCAGGGGATTGTCGGTGAGCAGTTCCAGCGCCTCGCCAAAACCGGAGCCGATGCGGAATTCCTCCAGCGCCTGATCCGCGGTAATAACGGTGACTTTTTCGATTCCAGGCCGGCCTTCCAATTCCTTCGCCAGCGTCTGCGCCCGGCGCTCGCTGACGCCCGGCTTCAGGTAAACCGACCATTCCAGCGTGCTTTCCCAGCCGCCGCTCAATGCGCGGCCGTTTTCGACCATCAGGTGCAAACCCGCCGGCATGGAAAGCGCAATACCGATGACCGATACGGTCATCAGGCTGGCAAGCGGCTGACGCCATAATCCACCGAGCGCACCCAGCAGGTTTTGCACATGCCTGAGCAGGTAACCCAGCACGCGGCCCGGGATACCGATTTTACCGCCGCGCGGACTTCTAGACCGCGCCATGAAGTGACCCCGCCGCTTCGCTGTCGTCCTGCAGGCGGCCCTCGTGCAAAACGATTCGTCTTTTGCCCATCCGCCGGATCAGTTCGATATTGTGGCTGGCGATCAACAAGGTGACGCCGACTTCGTTAAAGCGAGCAAACAGATTCATGATCTCGAGCGACAGCTCCGGATCCAGGTTGCCGGTCGGTTCGTCCGCGATCAAAAGGTCGGGTTTGCTAACGACCGCCCTGGCGATGCCGACTCTTTGCTGCTCACCCGTGGACAGCGCCATAGGCAGCAGTTTCTCCTTGCTCAGCAGACCAACCTGGTCGATGGCGGCCCTCACCCGTCGCGCGGTTTCCCGCCGGCCCATGCCGGCGATCACCAAAGGCAAGGCGACATTGTCGAACACAGTGCGATCCAGCAGAAGTTTGTGATCCTGGAAAACCATGCCGATTTTTCGGCGGTACGCGGGTATCCGGCGGCGGCTGACCCTGGCAGTGTTTTGTCCGTTGACGATTACCTGCCCTCGGGTCGGTCTTTCGATCAGCGCCAGCAACTTCAAAAGCGTACTCTTGCCGGCGCCCGAATGACCGGTCAGGAAAACCATCTCGCCTTTTTCGATGCCGAGACTCAGCTCGGACAAGGCTTCGCTACCGCCAGGATATCGCTTGCTGACATGCTCCAGCGTGATCACGCACTTCCTCCCGGGCCTGCCACGAGCGTGCGGGCAAATGTCCTGGCATCGAAAGGCCCGAGATCCCCGGCAGATTCACCGACGCCGATGAAGCGCAGCGGCAGCGACATTGTCTGTGCCAGCGCCACGACAATTCCACCCTTGGCCGTGCCATCCAGCTTGGTAACCACCAGGCCGCTCAGCCCGATCGCCTCGTCAAACTGCCGCGCCTGCGACAGGGCGTTCTGGCCGAGGCCCGCGTCAAGGACCAGCAGGGTTTCCTGCGGCGCATCGGCGTCGGCCTTGCGCATGACCCGACGGATTTTCCTTAGTTCTTCCATCAGGTGCGACTGGCTCTGCAAGCGGCCGGCCGTGTCGGCCAAAAGCACATCGATGCCACGCGCTTTCGCTGCCGCCATCGCGTCGAAAATTACCGCGGCCGGGTCGGCGCCCGGGTTTTGAGCAATCACCGGGACGTTGTTTCTTGCGCCCCAGACCTGGAGTTGCTCGGTCGCGGCTGCGCGGAATGTATCGCCCGCGGCCAGCATCACGCGATAGCCATCGCCGGTCAGCCGCCTGGCCAGCTTGCCGATGGTCGTGGTCTTGCCCGCACCGTTGACGCCAACGACCAGGATCGTGAACGGCCCCGTGCCGCGCGGTATCGACAACGGTTGCTCGCACCGCACAAGAATCTCGAACAGGCTTTCTTCCAGCGCGGCCAGCAGCGCATCCAGATCCTTCAGTTCCTTGCGCACGACTCGCTGGTTTAGCGCATCGATAACCTCGCGGGTTGCATCCACGCCGACATCGGCCAGCAGCAGCCGTGTTTCCAGTTCCTCCATGACCTCGTCATCGATCTTGCCGCCCGGGACAAAGTCGGTGATATCGCGAGTCAGCCAGGAGTCACCTTTATTAAGGCGTTGCCGCACTCGCTGCAAAAACCCTGCCGGGTTCTGTCGTGACTCATCCGTGGCTGCGTAGGATTTTCGTTTTAGCATCGGTGTAGAGTTTACTAACCTCTGTTAATGCTAACCAGTCGCGGGCAGGAATAAAAAAGGGCGGCCCAAAGGCCGCCCTTTTTTGTCCTACGTACGCAGTTCTATGGCTGGGTGGAAACCACCGCCGGATTACTGATCAAGATAACCAGGCCCCCACCGGGTATTCCGGCAGCCGCGTTCCCGGCATGGAAGACCACGGTCTCCGTCATCATCTCGATGGTTGCGGCGAGGCTGGCCGTGGGATCGAGCTGCGAGCCATGGCTGCCTTCGGTGAAACGAACCACACCCTGTGAGACGAAGTTCGGACAGGGGGCCGCTCCACCACAGGCCGCAGCCGAGATGCCGGATAGCCCCATGACGTCGATCAGGCGCTCGGTCGCGCTGTTGGGTACGGTCGCGTCGCCGATGACCTCGATCATATGTACCGGCTGGCCCAGGGCTCCGGCCGCGAAATTCCACGGATCGGCCCCATCGATAGCGGTTTGCATGTCACGGAGGGTGTTATTGAACAACGATGTGCCCGGTGTCAGGCCCTGTGCCGCAAGCGCTCCGGTAACCAGCGCGCCGAAGGATTGCGAATCCAGGGCCAGTTGCAGAATCAGGCCGCCGGGGACGCCCAGTGTCGCTGACACGAAGTCATTGTTGTGGTGGGTCAACGCATTGATGCCGATCATGCTGCCCAGCGACTGGCCGACAAAATGCACGCGATTGCCATCGAGATCCGCCGCATCGTTGGCGCTGCCGTTGCCATCGACATCTATGATGCCGATCGTGCGGGCCAGTGCGATCAGATCGACCGCGCCCTGGCGCCACGCGTCGCGGATAGTCAGCGGGTTGCCCAGGTTCAGGAAGGCATGGAAACCAGACGGATCGACCAGCCCGTCAGGAACGGGGGCGAACGTCGCGTTGTCGATGGCATCGAGGTCAAAGGTACGTTCGGCACCTGCCTGGAAGAATATCGCTATCGGGTCAACCAATGGGTTCGGCTCGGTCAGCCCGTGCAACGGGTGATCGATCGCCACCACGACGAAACCAGCATCTGCAAATGGTTCGGCCAGTGCCAGCATATCGGTGCGGTTGCGGGTTATGCCATGCGCAAAAACAACGACCGGCCAACCGCCTGGCGGTGGTGCGCCAACTGCCTGCATCCAGGCCGAGGCGGCGTTGGGCACGGTCATCATCAGCGGTATACCAAAGGTGGCTGTTGCGACCGGGACCGGGTTGAAGCGATGGACAAAATTGGTCGGCGTGGCCGTTGGGTCCAAAGTGAAAGGCGCCCCGGTCCAGAACGAGCTGACCGGGTCACCGGTTGCCGGCGTATCGGCGTAGTAATCGACAAAAAGCTGGCCGACATAGATGTCGGCATTACCGCTCGGCAACCCCAGGCAGGCCGTGCTCAGAATTGGGAACGGACACCCCGGCACCGCGGCACCCGGGAATGGTCCGACCACGGCGCCCTGACCCACTGTCTGGGCTGCAGCCGCGGCCATGACGTTGCCGATCGACTGGGTGCGGAAATTGGCGCTGGAAATAATCGCTGCCGGGTTCATGCCGATCGCCCCGGCGATCGCCAGGTGAGCGCCGATCAGTTGCCGCAGGCCATCCAGCGTGG
>JACZVC010000031.1 GCA_022572885.1 Pseudomonadota bacterium
CTGCATTCAGTCTGTTTTGATGGAGGTTAGAGAGGTCCATTCCCTTCGGGAAGTACTGCCTTAGCAGACCATTGGTGTTCTCGTTCGAACCCCGTTGCCAAGGACTTCTTGGATCACAGAATGTCCGTCTTCAAACGAATGGGACAGATATGCTGTCAAGCTAAGCGAGTGTTCTGCTCATCATTTTCATATTACGCGGCGTGCCGTTGATAGTGCAAACGACGTTTCGCGATGGTCCTTTTCTTGATCCTTTTTCTCTTTGTTAAAATCGATTGGCCACGCCCAAAGTAAACATCGGCTGGGGTCAGGTTATTTAAGCTCTCATGGTATCGCTGGTGGTTGTAGTGATCGACGAACGCCTCGATCTGCTTTTCAAGATCACCGGGTAGAAAATAGTTCTCCAGCAATATCCGGTTCTTCAGCGTCTGGTGCCAACGCTCGATCTTGCCCTGCGTTTGCGGATGGTACGGTGCACCGCGAACGTGACTCATCTCATTGTCATTGATCCAGTCAGCAAGCTCGCCGGAGATGTAACTTGACCCATTGTCGGAGAGTAATCTCGGTTTATGAACGACATCGGCTTGGTCACAGCCTGATGCTTGTAAAGCGAGTTCCAACGTCTCAGTGACATCGCGACTGGTCATCGTACTGCACAACTTCCAGGCAATGACGTAACGCGAGAAGTCATCCAGTATCGTGGACAGATACATCCAGCCCCAACCGATGATCTTCAGGTACGTGAAGTCCGTCTGCCACTGCTGATTGATGGCCGTGGTCTTGTCGGTGAACTCGCTGGCGGCTTTCATGACGATGAAAGCCGGGCTGGTGATCAGGTCGTGGGCCTTTAATAGCCGGTAAACCGAGCTTTCCGAGACAAAATAGCCTTCGGTATCCGTGAACGTTACTGCCAGCTCGCGTGGGCTCAGTTCCGGCCTGTCCAGGGCCAGTGTGATTAACCGCTCCCGCACATCATCGGGAATACGGTTCCACACCCGCCCTGGCAGGGGCGCTTTGTCTTCCAGCGCGTCTTCTCCGTTAAGGCGATAGTGTGCGTACCAACGGTAGAACGTGGTACGCGCAACACCGAGCATATCGAGTGTCTGCTTGGCCGGAAGGTGCGATCGCTCTACCAGCCGGATGATCTCAAGCTTCTCAGGGGCTGGGTATCTCATTCGAGTTCGCCCCCATCCCCGAGCATGCTTTTTTTGAGCAGCCGAAGTTCCAGCGTTTGCTCAGCAACCACCTCTTTGAGATCCCGTGCTTCACGCCGCAGATCCGTGACTTCACTCGTGTTGGCCTGGCGGACAATATCGCCGGCGAGGCGCTTCTTGCCAGCCTCCATGAAGTCCTTGGACCATTTGTAATACAGACTCTGGGCGATGCCTTCTCGCCGACACAGCTCGGCAATGCTGTCTTCACCACGCAATCCATCCAGAACAATGCGTATTTTCTCCTCCGCACCGTACTGCTTGCGTGTCTTGCGCTTGATGTCGCGAATGGTCTGTTCTGACGACGAGGGTCGTCCTGTTGGTCTTTGTTTCATCTCAACTCCTCAGGTTAGGATGAACAAAAACACTCTCTTAAACCAGAACTAAATCTGTTCCATAGGTGCTGACGGTATACAACGATAGCTAACTCGTTGAAATCATAGCTTGTTTTCTATTGTTAATACCCCGTAAACCATTGATTTTATTGATCAAGAGTTAACTGACTTGTCGGTCTTTTTGTAGGCTCTTATACCAATACACGCATTGCGTGTATGTCCGCTTCCCGCATGCCGATGAATGGCCCTCTTGCCCGTTATTTGACCGTTATTTACGGACAATGCCCTGTTATTGGCCTGTATTAACAGGACCGTAATCACCCGTATTTACGGGTAGACAATGGTCCGCTTTCGGCCAAAGCCAGCCGTCGAGTTTCGTTCAGTCCTTGGTATTCGACCACGATCCCTGAATACCTCCAATAAACATAAGAAGGGGTCCGATCGCCAGCGCAGAGAGAGGATGTTGGTCGACGAATCTAATCGTACTTACGACTGCCATACCTACATGGGTGGAATTCAGTCGTTCCGCCAACCGAGACACCTGATCTGGATCAATATAGACAATAAAACCGCCGAGCAATTTAAAGAAGAACAACCAAGCTATAAGCCCTATAATCGCCATCGCCGGAATACTACCAAAGAACGCGGTGACAAAATGGTCAGATCACGCATTGCGCCACCATCGTATCAATCAGTGCCAGCATGAAAAGAGTTGGATTCTGCACCGATTCATGCGACAAAGTAGGAATTCGCCACAGACAGGCGGTTCAGGAATGCAGAATGAGGGCAATAGGGTGAAATAGACACTGAGCCCGGAAAGAACGATTTCCAGGAAGGAAGTGGAGATGTCATTCATCTATCCCGAAGTTCGGGATTTCGAGCACTCAAAAAAGACCGCCCGCTTCCGAGTAGTGGTGATCGAAAAAGCATACAATTCTGTTGATGAGAGCAAAAGTACGACTGAAGAACTGGAGGAGTTCCATCTCGAATTGAGGCAGGAAAAGAAGGGCGATTTCTCACTTCGCCATGCTAACGACACTTCTGATTGGAATTTCCCGCTGGTCTCTGACAGCATTTCCGGCAGCGTTGTTTTATTCTTTCGTCTGCCGTCACAGCAGAACTTTGATACCAGGATGTACATCAACATTGTATTCAACTGGTTGGGAAAGTGGAAGTTCATAAAGTTCGATAATGCGGTTCACTACGGAACTTTCAGGAAGAAACTGAAATGATGTGACTGCAGTTGCCCGCGAGTTCAGAACAGTTGAAAGCTGCCCAATCGGAACGAGGTGACATCGGCATGCTTGGAAGCCACAAGTGGAAAAGTCGAAAACTGCGGTTCAGATCGCTATGCGCGGCGGCAGCCACCATCGTCTCCCTTGATATGGGCTCAGGGCTCAGCTCTGGCGGAGGAGTGGTGGCAAGCGCTGGAACGCGAGATCATGCAGGCACACGCCTGTGACGTTCACGCCACGCGGATCGTCTCTGATCGAGAAACGAAACGGCTTCATTTGTTCATGGTGATGGTCGTTTGTGCCGACAAAAGAACCTTCACGGCAATTCGACTGAACGAGGACCCCTATTTCTTCGAACGGTTCGGTGCGGGTGAGGTCAGGGCCTGTCCAAAACTCGAATAGACAGGACCATCCGACGACGTGCCATACATTTGCCCCGACCGGGGACGAGCAGGCTTTAGAAGCCTGTCGCCTCGCATTCTTTTTGATCGGCTGGCCAAAGTGAGATCCTGCCAACAGCCTCTGCCCCCCTAACCGCTAACCACTGCAAGGCGCCGACAAAATAACGATCCATAAAACAATCCGTTCCATTCCGGAGCGGTTTTCCATCGGTGACAGCGATCAGGGGGAAAACGCTGGTAACGGCCCCGAAATCCTGAACCGTGTTTTTCTCGATGTCGCACTTGCCAGCCTTGAGTTCGTCGGTCGTGCAAAGGATAGGCCCGAGAATAGCTGGTCGGCCCGGCAATATCTCTCGCGATTGAGTGGGACAAATCCAGTTGTCGTCGGAATCAATCTTACAGCTTTCGCGCACAACAAATGCATCTGGATTATCGGTCTTTATGCGCATTTCGCCGGCTTCAGCATCCAAAATGTGGGTGTAGGTATCTTCGGCCTCGCATTTTGGCATGCCCTGAAATTCACCCCAGGATTCGAGACAGCGCACCGGGTACACCGTCAGCTCGTTTCCTTCGAAATTCACAACGTCAAACGCAAAAAGCGCGTACGCGCCGCCGCCGAGAACTCCCAAGGCTATCAGGCGCTCAATAAGGGTCATATTTCCACTTTCGCAACAAGAGTTTCAGCCCTGCGTTTCCACTTTCGCCACCTACCCTAGGCACAGCGATCGCACCGTCTCGGGATTGACCGGCCAGAGAGAAATCCCGCCCACAAACACTCCAGTCCGGAGAAGCATCCAATGCATACCATGAACAAAATAGCGTCCTTCCACGCAGGCCTCGCCTACCCTTACGGCTTTCCCATCAACAACAACTATCATAGGAAGGAACGTCCGAAACTCTCCGAACTTCAGCTGCTGGATCTGGCACGCTCTGATCCGCATCTGCTCAGGCGTGCACAAGATCTGGCGGCGCGAACCTTGAATGCCCAATCCCGTTACTACCGCCTCGAATGGACACGACCACTCGCGGACCGAAATGACGTTACAGCCAATTCGCACCGAGTCCTCGCTCGCGAACTGCCCCTTGGGGCGCACCTCATTCTTTGCCACGTCCACCACATAGGTATAATGGGCTGCGGTAACGCATTTGGGCGAACCGAAAAAATCGCGACTGCCGGAATATTCACCCGGCATCAATTCGCACCGGACGGGGTAAAAGGTATATTCATCGCCAATGCCGAAAGACTCAGGATTGTTAAAGAAAAATATGACAGTTGACAGAAACAAGCCCGCTATTAGCACTCGAAAAACACCGCCGAGAAAAGCAAGAGTCTTTTTCAGAATCCACATTCCACAGTCCTCTCTTAGAGAGCTGCCAATTAATGTAGCGCGCGCACGCGCCAACCTCTTGGCGCGGATACTAACCTCCTACGATTAGTCGCAGGCCCCACGTAAAGGCGCCTCGGTCTGCGGCACGACAAGATGCGGATCGAGCCGTCGCGCTTCTATCAAATCGGATCTTGCTCTGGTGCAGTTTCCGAGCTTCGCATGAACAGCCGCGCGATAAGCGTAATTTTCTCTAGACGGCTCGAGCTCTATCGCTTTACTCGCATCATTCAGTGCTGCGGCCAAGTTACCCAACATATAATTTACTTTCGAATGCACATACCACCCGAAAGCAAAATCGGGATGTCGCCGTATTACGTTTGATGCCTGCTGCAATACGGGCCGCAGGTTCGCTCCTTCCCCCACGGCCTTGGCGATTGCCGCGCGGATTGCCCGGGCCTGGACTTCGAGTGCCGGCGCAAGGGGCAAATCCTCGTCAATCGAGCCAGCCTCCATGGTTTCTTCGATCGCCCGGCTCAATTCGTTCTGCAGGTTGGAATAATCTTCATAACTCTGAAAGCCACCCGGCTCCATAACGACCTGGGCTCGTGACAGCCGCTGCATGGCGCTCACTGCCAGTGCGTAGGCAAGGGTTTCGGCAGCACCGTCGGTGCCCAGCCTCAGGTCCCTCCGGTAACTTCGGATCGCCTGGATCAGGTTACGTCGCGCCCTGCGGCCGGTTCGGTCCTCGTCGGCCCAAAACAGTGCCATGCGCCCATCGCCGTTATCATGCCAGAGTTCGTTGGACCAATTGGCATAATCGATAGCCGTACGCGGATCGCCTGACAGAATAAGGTGGTGCGCAATGGTGCTGTATTGCTGGCTTAGATGAACAATATCCTCCAGCTGCGCTTGGGCCAGAAATTGCTGTGGGCCGGAGAGCCATTCGACGTCCATCGCAGCCAAAGAAACAGCCGGATCGTCGGGGTTTAATCGTCGTGCCTGCTCCATCGCGTTCCTGGCCTCTGTATAGTGGCCTGCGCGGGCCTCTACGGCTGCCAGATCAATCCAAATCCGAATATCGAAGGGGTCAAGTTCTACTGCTCGCCCAAAGGCACGGGCGGCCCCTGCATAGTTTTGCTCGCCCATGGCCCGCACGCCTTCGCTGACAGCACGAAGCAGGCCCGGTGGGGACGAATCCTCCTGCTCCGGCAGTGTGAGGACCAGGTCCACCTCCTTCGACATTCCACTTTCGTCGGCAAACGCGTCGACCGCCTGTTCCAAGGCTCTGCTCATCCGCTGGCCAAAGCCGCCGAGTGACCTGCTTGAGGCTCGCGCCGCCAGCTCGACTCCCCCGGCCACCCGCAGCCCCGAGCCATCGGAGAGGGTTACGCTTACGGCCGGAAAATAACGGGGCACGGCCTCCGTTCCTTCAAGGGACCTGTAAGCAAGATCCGATATTCCTTTAAGTAGCTCATTATCAATACCGGCTCGCACCCAAATCGTTGCCACGCTGGCCAGATCGACCAGCCCCTGAAGGCGAATGAATATTCCGCCGGGTTGGATATCCTGCCGTAACTGAAGTATCGAATAGAGGCCCGCGAATTGCCGTGCGGCATCCTCGGCCATTTCGTTGCCGCGTCCCGTGCCCTGGAATTCTCCGCGCGAAACAGTCATGGCCTCGGTCTTTAGGTCGACGCCGGTTTCGAACAGGACTGACCTGCCACTTGCCGAAACATGCACGGTGCCCGGCGACAACGGTTTTGGCGTTAACCAGAATCGTGAAAGAAAACCCCCTGTCGTACGTCCTTCGAGCCGGGTCGACATTGGCGTAAACTCGATACCGCTTAATACGTTGCCCCCAAGCATGATCTCCTTCATCGCGTAATCTGCGTTGATCAGAATGCGCGCTGGCACCGAATCGGATGGAAGATTCTCGATGCGCGAATATTGGGGACCTTCCAGGCGATCTGGCATCGGGTCCAGAGAGACCTGCGGCCACAGCCCCTCGGCCCAAACTGCACGCAATATGAGTATCAGGCTGTCAATATCAATGCGGTTGCGCGGTTCCTTCGCGGCAGCACCGACGAGAATAATGTCGCTGCGATCGGCCGAAAAAACGAACCCGTGGACTCGCGAGATTGCTCCAGGATAGCGAAGATGCTCCGGCAGTTTACCCCAGGCACCAACGTGGCGCTGAGCAGCCTCATACAACCGTCGCAATGAAATAATAACTGGCCGGTTGACGCGCTCAAGCGCACCGCCGCCCTCCAGTCCATTGACCCCGGCCAGCATCAGCGCATTCAGGGTCACTTCGAGCCGCACGCCACCCACTTCCCTGACGCGCGCGCGAACGACGGGATCGCTTAGCGCATCGATCAGAGACGATGTCGGTTCTACACTCGTGCCCACGCCTGACGGGGCCGGCACGGTTATGAAAAGCTCTTTTCGTGGAGCGCCGGGCTGGGCGTCTTCAACTGCGCGATAGAGCGGGGTGAGGTCAATTCTACCGCCTTCTTTCAAAATAATGCGCTCGCCATCCTCATCGTAGATGAGATGCCATTCCTGATCGAAAAATGGCGTTCCCGCGTCTTCGGGTGGAGCCTGGTCCTCCGTCCGACGCTGTTCCAGGGCATCTTGCCAGCCGGTGACGCCGCCCCGGTTGAGAATTTCGTTGGCCTGCCTGAGAGCGTCAGAATCTCCAAGATTGATTCCTTTGCGTTGCTGAGCACCGGGACCGCTGGACAACGTGTCCACAACATTCGCTGCCCGGTTTGCATAGGACCGAGCTTGGGTTATTTTCCGGGCTGCGTCTTTATAGAGCTGTTGCTTCGCGACCGGGTCGGCCTCGTTTTCCGCTAGTGCGACCGAACGCTGGGCGGCTTCGACCAACTGCAATGAGGCCTCATGGTAGCTTTCAACGTTGCCTATGAAATCTGTCGCACTGACCGCCTCTCCCGATACAGGTCTGCCAACGCCACCGCTATCCTCTCCGCCACCGCTATCCAGTTTTGCGGCGGCTTCGCGCAACTGGGCCAACCGGTTTTTCAGCGCTGCATTTTGTCCCCCGAGCAACTTCAGATCTTGGGAGCAAAGAGCATTAATCTCCTGGAAATCGCTGTTGGTCTCACCACTTGTGGATGACTCAAATGTCTGAGCCCCAGAGTCCTGTGCCGGTGCGACCGACGGCACTGCCAGCAGTGCGGTCGCCAGCACCAGCGAACAGAGACGTTTACTCATTCTTTCGTCAACTCCACCGTTGCCGTAAAGAATCCAGTTA
Organism: Pseudomonadota bacterium; assembly: GCA_022572885.1. Lineage (NCBI taxonomy): Bacteria > Pseudomonadati > Pseudomonadota > Pseudomonadota bacterium. The sequence continues at coordinate 7,785 of JACZVC010000031.1, forward strand.
CAACTACCGGACCTTCCGGCTGCTCCGATTCATAGGTCATCGTGAATTGCTCTTCCGACTTGAGAATGATCCCCCGATCAACCGAAAACAGAATTGCTGCCGCGCCGTCATATCCGAGAAGTCTGCCAGTGCTGGCCATCTCGGGACTTTCGACTAAACTAAGTTCGACATTCCCACCGATCACAGCCAGCAATTCACCTCCGCGCCGGGCAAATCCAATCAGTTCAGCATTGTAGTTTCGCTCGGCCCGGCCCAAGGCGCCCAGCGGCACGATTTGCGTAGCCATCGCCCATTGATCGCCCACGCTCACGGGATAATCGGGCAGGAGGATCTGCTCCTTCATGGCCAATTGCTCCGCCCAATCAATTGTTTTCGGGTCTTCGATCGGCTCGCCATTCTCGTCTTCAAAATAAACGTCTGCGATATTCCCGGTCGGGCCATGAACGCTAATAGCTACTGTCCGAAGCATTTTTTCGAACTCTGCACGCTGTCCTGCATCCACCAGTTGGTCCTTGTCCGAAACTCGGGAGTCGTACATCAGGACCGGCTCATTATCGATGAGGGTCATCGCCTGCAGATCCAGGAAAACGGTTTCCATTTCGATCTGACCGAACCGGGAAACTGATAACACGTCGTTTGCAAAGGCCAATGATGTGATGTTCTTGAACGAAAACGTTTGTTCATTTGATTCGTTGGCAACCATAACAAGACCGGTACTCATTCTGTATTGTCGTCTTTCCCCGGGAGCACCCTTGATCTCAAGAAGAGTCGGTGGCAGATCGATGAAATCTGACGGCAACTCCTTGGCAATAGCCAAGTCATGCACTGTCATGGTCGGTTCGTCGGATATCCGACTCCCATACCAAGCCAGGAATCCGATCGCAAAGACCAAGAGGACCAGGAGAACACCGACCCCGATGAGCAGTTTTTTGAAGAAACGCCAGATCCTGTGCGACATTTGTAAAACTCCGCTTCGCGACCAACTATCGCGCGCGCTACTCAAATCCTTCCAATGAGGATGAGAATTGACGGCTCGCCCCTCGGAGGCGATCAAGTGCCTCCACATACCAGTCTCGTGCTATTTCGAATTCCAAAGCGTCACCGCGTCTGGCGCTCTCGGCCAGGGCGAGTATAGCGCTGGCGCACTCCTGATAATTGGGCAGTATCATCAAGTATCGCTTGGCGTCCCCCTCGGGCGGCATCGTTTGAAGCAAGCTCTTGAGAGCGGCGTCGAGCCGAAGAGCGCTCGCTTCGAGGTCTTGCGCTCTAGCGACATCGGCGGGATCACTTCTGTCGGCCAGAATAACTGCAACGTTGGTCAGTTCTGCGGCAGCAGTCACCCAGTGTCCGTAATACGCCGTTTCTTCAGCCGAACTGCTTTGGGCGCTTGCCGCATTGATCGACAGCCAACCAACCCAAACACTCAACACCGCCGACAGAACCATTTGCCGAATCACGAGGAAAGGCAAACCGGAACTCATTGCGAATCCTCGTCCGCGATCGATTGCATCAATAAGGCGATCTTCGATTGTGCAATCAGCGTGGCCTCGGCGCGGGCAAGGCGCTCGGCCTGCCGCCGCACTTTTTGGCCCTGCACATGTATGCGGCCGCGCCACGCCTGCTCGTTGCCTTCCATGCGATCAAGCCGATCCTGCGCATCGTTCAACTGTCCCATCGCGAGTACAAAATGAGCGACGTCTGCGCTGAAAACTGTAACATCGGCGATCAGCCCGGCGGGACCGAGATAAGATGACATGCGCGCCGCCGACTGTACGCCAGCCATGCTCAAAAGACTGATCGTATTTGAAGCCTCGCGCGCCACCATGCCTGCCACCGTCAAGGCCGCTGCACGTTCGTCACCGGAAAGCTTCGCGTCGGACAAATTCTGCACGTCGCTGATATTGGGCAGCCGGCTAACGATCTGATCGTACGTTTGCAGCGAACCGCGCGCCGCCAGGCTGAGATTCTGGCTGGCGTCAAGCTTCAGATTAGCGGCAAATGTGATTGCCGACATCGCAAGCCCGATACCAGACTGCATCATATTTTTCTCCAGCCATACTTGTTCGAGAGCAAAACCCTCGATTTCCCTGATCAGCCGGCGTCGGTCATCGCCAATTCCGCTTTTGTCGACACGAAGATATATCTGAAAAGCTTGGTTCAGCCTGGCCAGACGTTCACTGGCGGCCTGACGGTCGCTCGCGGCGTTCGAGCGCTCATCCAGTAGCGATTGCCGAAAATCAGCACTCGCGATCGTGCCTCCGATTAATCGCAATTGCCGAAACTGCTGCTCCGACTCTTCGAAGGCGTCGGCAAATTCGTCAAGTATCTCTTGGTCATTTGCCGCAATCAACTCATCCCGAATTTGCCGGATCTCGCGCCACTGGTTCCAGGCAGTTTCTATTTCGCTGTAATAGCTGTCCCATTGGCGGGCCAAGGACTTGGAAAGGCAATCTGAAAGGGATGTACAGACGCTTTGCTGGCCGAACGCCGGAGGAGATGAGGTCAGTCCATGCATCAGCATCCCGGCGATAAGGGCGGACAGCGTAATTCCAAGGCCACGGAAAATCTTAATTTCACTTACTCCAACGGAATCGGGCAAGAAAATTACAACACCTATTGCTCGAGCAGATCATGAAAATCGCAAAGGGAATTGCAGCGGCCACCGGCAACAGTAAGCAAATCGAAAGTCTCCTGTTCTCGATATAGCAGGGCCTTATCCACCAGCGTGCCGCCTAACTAATAATTATATTGCAAAAGTGCCGTATTTAATCCCGTGCAGTACAAAATGTGCAGGTCCGCTTTGGGTCGTTAGCGGCCCCTTTGGTCAATATTACCCGAAGGTCCGCTTTCGGGAGTATAGCGGTCGTTCAAAACGCTAGAAAATCACTAATCTAACAGGCCGCTAACGGCCAGAACCGGACATTGCGATGGCAAGGACTGGCCAAGAATGCCTATCTCAAGACTTCAAGAATCGGTGTGGATGTCTATACTGAAGAATAGGTATCCGATGTGCGGCGTCTATTGGCAACGGTTCGTCAATAATTAATGTACCGGGGATAATCAAATGAACATCCATCCAGTTATCGCTGTGAGCTTGCTGCTTGCTCTTGTTGCGGCGATCAACTCTTGCGGGGGCGGCAGTTCCGGACCAGTCAGTCAACCACCGCCGCCGGTTTCGCTGGAGACAGGCGTACAGCGAGTTTTCAATCAGCTCACATTCAATCTTCCGGTCGCCCTGATTCAGGCGCCCAGCGATATTTCACGGTGGTTTGTCGTTGAGCAGTCAGGTGTCATAAGAGTGTTCAATAATGACCCGACCGTATCTTCGAGTTCCGTGTTCATCGATATCAGTGGTCGAGTAAATTCCGGGCCCAGCGAAGCCGGTTTACTTGGTATGGCCTTTCACCCTGATTTTGCCGCCAATGGCCACGTTTTCCTTTCTTACACTCGAACCGGATCGCCGCTCGTATCGGTCATTTCGCGCTTCGTCATCGATCCTGCAACAGGAGATCTTGACGAAACTTCAGAGTTCGAAATCCTGACTGTCCCACAGGATTTTTCAAATCACAATGGCGGCAACATCGCGTTTGGGCAGGACGGGTTTCTTTATATCGGGTTTGGCGATGGTGGCAGCGGAGGTGATCCTAACGAACGTGCGCAGGACACTAGCCATATCTTGGGCAGTATCGTGCGCCTTGATATCGATGTCGCGCCGCCAACTCGTTACGCGATTCCAGCGACTAATCCATTTTCGTCCAATACGAACTGCGTTGATGGCGTCGGTGTGATGCCTTGCCCGGAGATATATGCCTGGGGGTTTCGAAATCCCTGGCGCTTCAGCTTTGACAGTCAGACCGGGGAACTCTGGGTTGGCGATGTCGGGCAAGCTGACTGGGAAGAAATCGACCGGGTCGAACTGGGAATGAATTATGGCTGGGACGAGCGAGAGGGCGCACATTGTTTTGAACCATCCACAGGTTGTTCAACCAACAACGTTGATCCAATCACCGAATATGGTCATGTCGGTGGAAATATTTCGGTAACCGGAGGATTCGTGTATCGTGGCGCCGCCATTCCGAATTTGCAGGGTTTCTATGTATTTGGCGACTTCGGCTCTGGTCGTATATGGGGTGTGCCGGCGACCAGCGTGCAAGGCACTGCACCCGACGAGCTTGACGATACTACGCTCAGTATCTCGTCGTTCGCAGAGGGCGCGGACGGTGAATTGTATGCACTGAATTACGGCGCCGGGGAAATCTATCAGATCATTGATGTTCCCTGACTTGGCTGCGTCCTGTCACCTTTTTTTCTAAAAAATGCTCTGGCCGACTACGACGGAGTTTTATTAATGGGTCAAAAATCAGGTATTGAGATCGCTCGTGCAGGCCATTGCCCTGATCGAGAAACCGGATATCGTTGAGCAGACCTTGACACACCTCAACCGCTAGCGCTTATCGTACAGTCCAGTATCAAAGGAGAATGACCGCTTTGGGTCGTAAGCGGACATTATCCTGACGCCATTATCGCTCTTGGGCAAGGGCCCTCGTTTGTCAGGCTTTAGGAAATCGTTCGTCCACGATCGAGGGTCTATTCGTAGGGGCCTGCGCCGGGGCAGCGGGACCGGAGCTTACGCACGCTCTGGAAGAGCTTCCCACCGTTACGTAAATATTACGTAAACGGGCCGGCCCGACCTGCTGCCGAGCCTAACCCGTTGTTTTTATTGGCGTCCCCAGGGGGAGTCGAACCCCCGTTGCCGCCGTGAAAGGGCGGTGTCCTAGGCCTCTAGACGATGGGGACGAGGCTATGTCCTTATTCGTGGTCCTGGCGCGGCGCCTGTGAATTCTGGTGGAGCTAGACGGGATCGAACCGACGACCTCTTGCATGCCATGCAAGCGCTCTCCCAGCTGAGCTATAGCCCCACGAAGAGTCGCGCACTTTACGGTAGCCTCCGGAGCCTGTCAAGAATACGCGACCACCGCTGTCAGGCCTGAAAACTAGGTCTTTTCGGCGTTTTCCAAGCCATCGATATAGGCCAGCGCGCGGTCCAGCCTGGCCAGGGTTTTGTCCCGTCCCAGCAGCTCCAGCGTAATATCGATCGGTGGTGAAACCGGGCCGCCACACACGGCCACGCGCACCGGCTGTGCGACCTTGCCAAGCTTCAGGTCCATGGCCTCGGCGGTCGCCATCACGACTTGGTGGATCGGCTCCGCCTGCCAGTCGTCCAGCGCCGCCAGCGCCTTGCGTACCTTGGCCAGGGCCTCACGGCTGCTGGCTTTGAGATTCTTGCGGGCGGCCTTTTCGTGGTAATCGTCGAAATCCTGGTAGAAAAACACGCTGCTCTGCGCCATCTCGTGCAGGGTCTGGGCGCGCTCGCGTAATGCATCGACCACCCCTTCGGCGGGCGGGCCGGCAGCGGTATCCACGCCGAGACATTCGAGCTGGTGCTGCAACTCGCAAGCCAGCCGATCGGTCCCGGCCTTCATGATGTGCTGCTGGTTGATCCACAACAGCTTTTCCGGGTTGAACGTGGACGCCGCCTTGTTGACATCGGCGATATCGAACAACTCGCACATCTCGTCCACGGTGAACAACTCCTGGTCGCCGTGCGACCAGCCCAGGCGGACCAGGTAATTGAGCATCGCCTCGGGCAAAAAGCCTTCCTGGCGATAATGCAGCACGCTGACCGCGCCATGGCGTTTTGACAACCGCGAACCGTCCTGGCCCAGGATCATCGGCAGATGGGCGTATTGTGGTAGCTCCGCACCCAGCGCCTTGCAGATATTGATCTGGCGGGGCGTGTTGTTGAGGTGGTCGTCGCCGCGGATGACATGGCTGATTTCCATGTCCCAGTCGTCGATGACGACGGAGAAATTGTAGGTCGGGGTGCCATCGGATCGCACCAGCACCAGGTCGTCCAGCTCCTTGTTCTCGAAAACCACGGGTCCGCGCACCAGGTCATCGACCACCACCTGGCCATCCTCGGGGTTTTTGAAACGCACGACCGGCTTGACCCCTGGCACCGGCTCGCGCCCGTCACGGCAACGGCCGTTATAACGCGGCTTTTCCTTGCGCGCCATTTGCGCCTTGCGCATCTCGTCCAGCTCCTCCTTGCTGCAATAGCAGTGGTAGGCATCGCCCTGCTCGAGTAGCTGGTCGGTCAGTTCCTGGTAGCGCTCCAGGCGGTCGGTCTGGAAGAACGGGCCCTCGTCCGGGCGCAAGCACAGCCATTCCATGCCATCGAGGATGACCTGGATCGCCTCTTCGGTCGAACGCTCGCGATCGGTGTCCTCGATACGCAGGATGAAGGTGCCGCCGTGTCTTTTGGCGTACAACCAGCAAAACAACGCGGTGCGGACACCGCCGATGTGCAGGTAACCGGTCGGGCTGGGTGCGAACCGGGTCCTGACGGGTCTGGCCGGGGATTTTTCTGAACTCATTGCTCGTGTCAACTTTTGCCGCCGGGGTTTTTTTTAAAGCCGATTCGCCCCGAATCCATTGCTGTTCTTAGGATGCGCATTCTAGCAGAACAAAAAAGGGGACAGATTTATTTATTGCAGCCGCGATTGGCGTTCGCATCGGGCCTGAAAGCCCGCCTACCAACATTTTCCGGCATTGGCGGTATTTATAACCGTTGGTGGAAAACCTCTTCGGGCCTGAAGGCTCTCCTGAGCAAGGAAGATAAATCGGGAAACTGCATCGCTGGCCGTGCGCCGTTGGTACATCGGCCGTCCGCCAGCTAACATGGTCAGCTTCGTATCCTCGGGATCAGGAATTGGCGGAACAAAACAACAACCTCAGCCGCTTCGAACGCGTTATTGCGCTGTTCACCAAGGTTCGTGCCGGCGAAGGCCGCTCCATCGCGTTGTTTTCGCTGTATGCGCTGGTCCTGATGTTGAGTTATTACCTGTTCAAGACCATGCGCGAGACGCTGATCCTGACCGAGTTCAGCGCCGAAGTCAGAAGTTACGCAACCGCCGCCATTACGCTGATGCTGTTTTTCATCGTGCCCCTTTATGGCGTCTTGTTCCGCCAGGGCAACAAAGAGCAGCTGATCCGCTGGATCACACTATTCTTCGCTTCCAACGTCCTGATTTTCTACATGATGGGCAAAGCCGGCATGGAGTTCAGTTTTCTCTATTATATCTGGGTCGGCATTTTTGGGGTCATGATGATCGCCCAGTTCTGGGCTTTCGCCGCGGATCATTTCAACATCAAGACCGGCCAGCGATTGTTCCCGATCATCATGGCCGGCCAGGCATTCGGCGCGGTCATCGGCGCCCAGCTTTTCTCGCTGCTTTTCCCGCATCTGGGTGCTTACAATCTGATGCTGGTGGCGGGCGCGCTGCTGGCAGGAACCACCTGGTTTACCGGCCGATCCGGTCGTTCGGTGCCAAAAGAATCCGCCGCGGTTTACGCCGAACCCACTGCGGAGGACGAGAAACAACTCGATAACGTGCTCGGCGGATTTTCGGTGATCCGGAACAACCGTTACCTGATGTTGATCGCCGCAGTCGCCGTGTTGCTGAACTGGATCAACAGCACCGGCGAATATATTTTTGCCGAATGGGTCTCGACCCTGGCCGCCAACGCCGATGCCGAAAAATCCAGTACCATCGCCAGGTTGTATGGCATTTATTTTACCGCTGCGACGGTCCTCGGGTTTCTGTTGCAGATTTTCCTGGTGTCGCGCATTTATCGCTGGATCGGTGTAGGCGGCGCCTTGCTGATCCTACCGATCATCGCAATGGTCGGTTACGGAATGATCGTGTTTGTCCCGGTTTTCAGCCTGATCTGGCTAGTCAAGGTGGTAGAAAACGCCACCGATTACTCGATCATGAACACGACCCGCCAAGCGATCTATCTGCCGCTGACGCAACGGGAAAAATACGAAGGCAAAACCGCAATCGACACTTTTTTCTGGCGCATCGGCGACCTGATCCAAGCCGGCGTCATTTATATCGGGTTGCACTGGCTCGGCTTCGAGATAACCCACTTCGCGTTGCTCAACATGGTGCTGGCATCGGTCTGGATCTGGCTGGCCGTACTCATCGGCCGCCGTTATCACCAACTGGCCAAGACCAATATTTCCAGCGTGCCGCCAACGCTTTTCCGGCCGATCCCCGATGTCTATGCGCCAGCCGGCAGCCCATTGGCCTTCGAGCTCGATCATGACCATTTCCACGACACCGACCCTGGTGACGTGCTGACGCTGAGCGCTTGCATGGAGAATTCGGACGAACTGCCCGCGTGGCTTAGTTTTGAGGCGGTCACCCGTGCCTTTGCCGGCATGGTGCCCACCGATATCGACGAAGTGACCACGCTGACCGTCACCGCCACCGATTTCGACGGGCTGTGCATATCGACCCGGTTGATTATCCGGCACCGATGACCAGCGCTTGTGCCCGCTGATGCATCGGCTTGATTGTTGACGAATCCCTAGTCCGATTTTCTGGTCAGATAAACACCGGTTGCCAGAATAAGCAGGCCGACTGCCGATCCCATCTTCTGCTGAGTCCCAAACCCAGGATCGTCACCGACTCCGATTACATCAGCAAGCAAAGAGATCAACAGTAGTCCGGCACCTATGACTATGACAATCGTCGCCGCGTTTATTTTATCCAACACGGTCAAATCCCCCATTTTTTGAGTACGCCCAGAGTATACGCCAATGACCTCGTTCTGGTGGGCGGCGGCTCCTGGTGCCCGCCACAATTGACGCAAGGCCAGGCCAGACCCTAATATTCACCCCCCCCTGTCCGCGCCATCGTGGGTGATTAGCTCAGCGGGAGAGCGCTGCTTTCACACGGCAGAGGTCACTGGTTCAATCCCAGTATCACCCACCAGTTTTTCCCTCTACCTTTCAAAGAGTTAGCGTCAACTCACTAGAGCACTGCTTTTTGCCGGATTGCTCACTGCCGGAATTTTTGCCGGGATTTTTCCCGAACTCCTCCGGCCAGTCGCAAAACCGTCGTACGCTTCTGCTCACAGATCGAGTCAACCGCGTGCAACAATCTCCCAAGCAATGCCTGGGGTCGGCACATTGTAACCGCACCATACCGAGCATAGGGAATTGCACATTCGACAGGTGCGGCGTCCATCAAGACCTCGTAACCAACGTCAGTACCGTATCGAGTTGGTGCCGAGTTCATGTCGGCAGGGCACTCGTCAGCTTATACATGCTAAAATCGCTACAAATATGCATAACAGCGAATCGGGCCATCGGAACTGTGTCAGCATGCCACACCTTCTAGAATCAGTCGCTCTTATCGGCTCGTACCTGCCGAGACAGTGTGGTATCGCCACCTTTACGGCTGATCTAGCCACCGCGATTATCGACAACGGTCCAAACATTGACTGCACTATCGTAGCCATGAACGATCGGCGTGAGGGGTACGAGTATCTGGAATCGGTCAAATTTCAGATTAGCCAGAACGAATTGAATGAATACCGTCGCGCCGCAGATTTCCTGAACCTGCGCAATCCGGATGTAGTTTGTCTGCAACACGAATACGGAATATTCGGTGGTCAACGCGGCAGCTTCATTATTGAACTCGTACAGAACTTGAAAAGCCCCTTGATAACCACCTTGCACACAATATTGAGAAATCCATTAGCAGAGGAACGAACGATCATCAATCAGCTATCGGAACTGTCCTACCGCTTGGTGGTCATGAGTGAGCTCGGTGCTGATTTTCTAAGAGATATATATCAAGTTCCAGCGAGCAAGATAGCTCTCATCCATCATGGAATCCCCGATGTGCCTTTTTTGGATCCGGATCCATGTAAGAGCAAGGTCGCCGCAGACGACAAAATTGTGATCCTGACATTTGGCCTGCTCTCGCCCGGCAAGGGTATCGAGTTTATGATTGATGCCCTGCCGAACATCGTCAGCTCACATCCGGAAGTACTCTATTTCGTGGTTGGTGCCACTCATCCAAACTGCAGGAGCGAAAGTGGCGAGGCCTATCGCCTGAGTTTGCACCGCCGGGCAAAGGATTTGGGCGTCGCCGACCACATTGTGTTCCATGATCGATTCTTAGAGCGAGATGAATTGCTTGAGATCATTCGGGCTGCCGATATCTATGTCACCCCGTACCTGAATGAGGCTCAGATTGTATCCGGAACGCTCGCCTACGCAGTGGGAGCGGGAAAAGCCGTCGTCTCCACCCCGTATTGGCATGCAAAGGAGATGTTGGCTGATGGTCGAGGCAGGCTCGTACCATTTAAAGATCACCTGGCTTTGGCGCACGAGATCAATCAACTTCTGGACTTTCCAGAGGACCGACTCAAGATGCGCCGCGCAGCTTACGAATATTCCCGACCCATGGTGATGAAGGAGATGGGCCGCCGGTATCTGGAATTGTTTTCGCGAGCCAAGACGCAACATACGCGTATCGGCGATCTGCCGGTACTCGATACGCTGAGTCAGCGCGATCAGCGACTGCCACAGATCAATTTAACGCATCTACGCCATATGACAGATCACACTGGCATGCTCCAGCACGCGAAATTCACGGTTCCAAACCGAGCCCACGGGTACTGTGTCGACGACAACGCTCGGGCACTCATCGTTGTTGCCAGAGCGCATGACCTCGATAGAACCGATACCTCACTGACGGAATTGTCGTCCGTTTATCTCAGTTTCCTGGATGATGCTTTCGATTCAGAAACCGGGCGATTTCACAATTTCATGTCGTACGATCGCAAATGGCTGGACACCATTGGATCCGAGGATTCTCACGGCCGCGCGCTGTGGGCACTGGGCACGATGGCAGGCTGGGGACAAAATTCAGGTCAAGTCGCTCTTGCCATTAAACTCTTCCATGATGCGTTGCCGGCGCTGGAAAGCTTTTCGGATTCGCGTGCCGTAGCATTCCCTATCCTTGGGATTCAGGCGTACCTCCACCGGCACGATAACGATCACCAAGTCCGTGAGCTGCTCAAATCACTGGGCGAGAGACTCCGGACCCGCTTCAGGCAGCACGCCACCAAAGACTGGCAATGGCACGAATTATCACTGACCTACGACAATGCACGGCTACCCGAAGCATTGATAGCCTGTGGTCGCGTTACCAACGATGATGACATGGTGAAGACCGGTATCGAGGTACTCGAATGGTTGAAAGACATCCAGCTCGATTCATCCGGCGGATGGTTTGCACCGGTTGGTAATCAGGGTTGGTTCCGCAAATCCGGCAGCAAAGCGCAATACGATCAACAGCCTCTCGAAGCAGCCGCCATGATCGGCGCCTGTATTCAAGCCCATGAATGCACGCAGCGTGAGGAATGGGTTCAGCTGGCATCGACCTGCTTCAACTGGTATCTGGGTAAGAACGATCAACAAACCCAACTTTATGACCATGCCAGTGGCGGATGCCGCGACGGGCTCACGCGGGACGGTGTCAATGAGAATCAGGGTGCGGAGTCAACGCTGTCGTACCTATCCTCCTTGCTCGCCATTTATAATCTCCGCGGATTGACCGCGAATCATCAGGACGATAAGAAGCCGGCGTTGGAAAAAAATCTGGCGGAAAACCCCGAGACGCAGCTCAAGTCTGCGGGTACTCCTTAAGTCGATGTAACAGTTCGGGAATCGAAACGGTGGCAACTCTGCACCGTTGGTCAGCGATGCCATAAGGGACAATCAACACGTCCCCATGAATCATATTTCCGCAACTATAAACCACATTGGGCACGTAGCCGTCCCGCTCATGCTCATCAGGTGTCAGTATCGGTTCATCTAGCCGACCGATGACCTTGAGCGGATCGTCAATGTCCAACAGCTCGGCCCAGATGCTGTATTTCCGCATTGGTCCGACACCATGGAAAAACGCGAGCCATCCCTCAGACGTCTCCACCGGCGAGCCACAGTTGCCAACCTGAACAAACTCCAGCGGATGAACAGGCTCCTGCAGGAGTTCTGCCTCGTTCCAGAAGCGAAGGCTGTCCGAGAACATGATGTAGTTATTGATACCGTCCTGACGTGACAACATCACATACTGTCCGTTGATCTTCCTGGGAAACAATGCCATGCCCTTATTCTGTACGGCTTTGCCACTGAGTGTATGCATCTTGAAGGTCAGGAAGTCGGTAGTCTCGAGAATCTGCGGCAGTATAAAAAAACCGTCGTATGCAGTGTAAGTGGCATAATAGACAACTGATTTATCATCATCCTCGAAACGCACAAACCGAGCATCCTCGATGCCTGCGCTCTCGTTTTCCGTCACTGGGAAGATCACTCTCTCAGAGATCTGTTGATCAGGACGGAATATCACTTCGTAATTGGACCGAGCTAGCCACAACGCAGTATCGATCGCACGGTGTTTATCTTTCAGTCGAAACTTGGTCGAGCGGAGTTTTTGTATTCGTGTTTCCAGCTCATCAAACGTAAACGTCTCGTCTAATTCTTCCAACAGGTGATTCACGACCCGGTCGCTTGCTCCCATCTCCTCGAGTTTTTGTCGAAAATGAAGACGATGATAGACAGGATCTGTGTGCATCTCAGGGGTGGCCACGTATTGGCTGATGGGATCGAAGTAGATGTCGTGGTTTTCGTCAACGATTCCACTACGAAATTCGATCGAGGACAAATGACCTTCACCTGTCGCCCTGAAGCTCATGATGAATCGCTGCGATCCCTTATCCACGCCTTTCTGGTCAGGGTGCGGAACGATTGAAGGATTAAAGAACGCGGCTGCCTCAACTGAATACTCTGCGGTAAAGTAGGCACCAAGCAAAAGCCGTTGCTCTGACGCCAAAGAAATATGTTTTGGCACGTATTCTGCAATACGATTAAAGTTTCTCTCCAGGACCTCTCGATAGTTCCGGTGACGCCCTGAGAATTCTTGAAATACAGCCTCCAGCAAGTGATGTACGTCTTCGTCGCTCAGCTTTGCGACCCGCTCTATCAGGTTCTTGCTGCGTGCCTTGTCTCCTGGAATATGTGGCCGGGTAATAACGCGTGAGCTCTCGGCGTTCAACAAGGTTGACCGCCGTTTGACCAGTTGCTCGCGTTGTTCTTGAACTCTCATCGATGATTGCGCGCCGCTTTAATTTGACTAACAATGGCCTTGGGAAAGTGGCCCAGGTTCAGACAGTCGGGAGTATAGCCGCGAAGGCTGCCAGAAGCTTGTATTACAATTCACACTTCTGAGAATCACCAGTTAGGAGCATATCTATGCGTATCGCAGTCCTCAGTCCCATTTCATGGCGGACCCCTCCTCGCCATTACGGGCCATGGGAGTCGGTCGTGAGCCTGCTCACGGAAGAACTCGTACGATTGGGCTTGGATGTGACTCTTTTCGCCACCGGGGATTCGAAAACCAATGGCAAGCTGGTCGCTGTGTGTCCGCGCCCGTATTCGGAGGACCACTCAGTGGATCCAAAGGTTGCTGAATGCCTGCACATATCGGAGGTTTTTGAGCGTGCCACAGAATTCGATCTCATTCATAATCATTATGACTTTCTACCGCTCACATACTCCGCGCTGGTTGACACGCCGGTGTTGACTACGATCCACGGTTTCTCATCGCCGTCCATCATACCGGCCTACAGAAAATATGATGCGCGGAGCCACTATGTAGCGATCAGCGAGGCAGATAAGTCGTCAGAACTCGATTACATAGCCACTATCCACCACGGTATTGACATTGCGCAATTTCCCTTTTGTGAAGCTGCGGGGGAGTATCTATTGTTTTTTGGTCGGATCCATGCGGATAAGGGCGTACACGAAGCGATTCAAGTGGCACAGCGGGTCGGAATAAAGTTGGTGATTGCCGGCATCATTCAGGATCAGGATTACTTCGCCACTCGAGTGGAACCTCATATTGATGGTACAAATGTAGAGTATCTGGGTTCTGTGGGGCCTGACCGAAAAGCGAAGGTGCTAGGACGCGCGCTGGCACTATTGCATTTAATCAATTTCGAGGAACCTTTCGGATTAAGCATGGTTGAATCCATGGCGTGCGGAACGCCTGTCATCGCGTTTACTCGTGGGTCAACTCCAGAGATTATCCGACACGGTGAAACCGGCTATGTCGTCGAGGATATTGAACATGCCGTGAACGCGGTCGCGGTGGTGAAGTCGATTGACAGGTCCGTTTGTCGGGAGGACGTTGTGCAGCGCTTCTCTCACACACGCATGGCACGCGACTACGTTGACGTGTACCGAAAGATCTTAAATCTGGGAGCAGGCGATGACCGATGAGCAGTTAGTGACGCGGTATAAGGGCAATCCGATCCTCACGAAGCACGATATCCCCTACGCCGTGGAGACGGTTCACAATGCAGGTGCGTGCAAGTTTGCGGACAAGTACGTCTTGCTATTTCGCTCCCACCTGCGTAATGGGCGCTCGATAATCGGCGTCGCATGGAGCAATGATGGTTACAAGTTTCGCGCGGAACCCGCGCCATTTATGGTGCCAAGCACCGAAGGCGTTTTCGCAGTGCACGAGGAGTACGGCATCGAAGACCCACGAATTTGCTGCATCGCGGGTGAGCATTATATTACTTACAGCGCTTATTCCAGGTTTGGCGTGCGCATCGGTTTGGCGAAGACGCGCGATTTCAAGACAGTCGAGAGAGTGTCGCTAATTAGTCAGGCAGACATGCGCAATGTCGTGATTTTCCCGGATACGTTCAACGGTCGTTATGCGCGGCTGGATCGGCCCCACTCGGAAATCAACCCCTGGTGCATCTGGCTGTCCTGGTCACCGGATCTGGTTCACTGGGGCGATTCGGTGCCGGTGATTCAGCCTGTCCCGTATCATTGGGACGAAATGAAGATAGGTCCAGGTGCGACGCCTATCAAGACGCCCAACGGATGGCTTTGTATTTACCATGGCGTGTTTCCAACGATGGATGGTGCCGTGTATCGCCTGGGTGTGGCACTTCATGATCTTGCCGACCCCTCCAAAGTTCTCGGTGTTGCTGACGATTGGATACTGTCACCAGAGGATCCGTGGGAGTTAACCGGTTACGTTCACAATGTAGTTTTTACCTGTGGTGCTATCGCCGAGGACGATGGTACCGTGAAAATTTACTGGGGCGGCGCAGACAGCGTCATGTGTATCGGCGTCGCGAAGATCGACGACTTGGTTGAGCTTTGTCTGAAAAAGGCCCGACCGCCTTTGTTATGACTGCGATAGTGCTCAAATCAGTACCGTCCAGGGTACTGACAAGTTAACGGCCGCTGCACGACAATCGCAGAATGAAAAGATTCGATTCGCTGTACAATCGCCACCGCTTTCCTCCGGAGATTATCCAGCACGCGGTTTGGCTTTACTATCGCTTCAATATGAGCTCCCATGATATTGAAGGTCTATTAGCCGAGCGCGGGGTTTCTATGCCGATATCGGCACAGTTGTATGCCAGGAGATCAGCCGCCGCCTGACCTTGCTTTCGCTGGGCATTGGGCCATTGAACGTTTGTTGGAGTTGGATTTTCGCTGTTTAGGACCGCCTCCACCTCCAGTTAGCGCTGCCTGGCGCCCCGACATATTCGCAGTTGATCTACTATTCCACAAAAAGCTGCCGTAGCTGACGAACGCCAGCACCAACGCAGTATTATTTCTTTTGGCCGGACTTTTGATCGTGAAACCAGCTTGCCGCTCCCAGGAGCGCAGGATGTTTTCCTGTCATGAGATAAACCGGTATATTTTCCAGGTAATCACGCATCAGACCCTTGGCTTGGAAACCACCCATAAAATCGCTTTCCAACAATATGGCCTCAATTCTTGGTAAGATTCCGCCACCCAGAAATACGCCGCCCCTGGCGCCATATATCAACGAGACATCACCAGCGATTCGGCCCAGTAGATGGCAAACAAGGTCCAGTGTTTCCCGGCAGGCAGGGTCGGTGCCGGCTACGGCATGAGCGGTAATCTGCTCCGGCGACAACGCCTCGGTTGCTCTTCCCTCGATGACCGCCAACGCTTGGTGTAGCCTGACCAGGCCCGGACCCGACAGCAATGACTCTGCACAGACGTATTCCAAGTCGTCGCGGATCAGCTCGAGTATTTGAGCGGTCTTGTCGTTGTGCGGTGCAAAAGCTATATGCCCGCCTTGACCCGGTACCGGCTGCCACCCAACCGCCGTCGGAACCAGGGCCGCGATTCCAAGACCTGTACCGGGGCCGATAATCGCTCGTGGCGCATCGGCGATAGGCCTTCCCGCATGGACAACAGTGAGCTCATGCGCGCTGATATTGAGTGTCGAATAAGCCAGGGCTGCGAAATCATTGATGACCTCCAGTCGCTTCAGGCCAAACTGTTTGCGCAGGCCGGAAATTGAAAAATTCCAGTTCTGGTTGGTCATCTGTACATGATCAGCAGTGATAGGGCCCGCGATCGCGATACAGGCATTGGTGGGGCGCTGGCCGGTCAGGGTTGCGATGTAAGCATCCAGGCAGCTTTCAAGGCCGTCAAATTCCTCGGTGCTCCGAGACCATAGGTTGCAAATTTTATAATCGGCGTTAGTTTCGTTTCTGCCGGTTACCAGTCCAAGACAAACGTTGGTACCACCAATATCCGCGACGATATAAGGAAACATGAGACTCCGTACGTTTACGTCAGGCTGGGTTATTCCAACCCGAGCTGATCCGGAAAGCTGACCAATACACCATTGGTCCAACCAAAACCGTCCTGCACCGTGTATGTACCGCCTTCGTACGTGCAGGCTGAATTTCGTTTCTACTTGCCGATTTTATGCCGTTTTTCTACTTTGATGCCAAAAGAAGTTATCCCATAGGGCACATTCCAGCGCACCGTAATGACCCTTCGCCGCAGGCCGAATAAGGGGGTCAAATCCGCTTCCTCCCCGGGTGTAGGGCGCAAAAAGTCCCCGGACCCATGCTATCGCCAATAATGCGATGATCCACATCCATGGAAGACGTAGTCCGTCAGACTGTTTTTGGTTCAAAGCCCAGGCATCGTGAGACTGACCGCAGCTTGTAGACTGCCGGAAAATTGCCGGGATCAGTCCGGACCCGTTATGACTTGTTGGGAAACTACGTCCACGAGCGTCTCCAGTATAGCTATTAAAAACAAATACTTATAACCGCCCTAATGCCTTCACACGGCAGAGGTCACTGGTTCAAACCCAGTATCACCCACCATTTTTCTCTAAAAAGGGGACAGATTTATTTTTTACTGTGGGCGCGGCTTTAGCCGCGATTGGCGTCCCAATCGGGTCTGAAGACCCTCGTATGGTGTGCTTTTGCTTCTGCTAGTTCTCGTACTCGGCGAGCAGCGCCTGGAAGCGGGCGTCGTTGCGCAGCGCTGCAAAATGGGAACTCGTATCGATATTGGCGAAATCGTTATAGCCGCTGGCCAGGGCGTCCGCCAACGCCGCGAGGGCCTTGTCCATGTCGCCGAGGCCTGCGTGGGCGGCAGCGATGTCGCGGAGTAGCCTCGGGCTTTCCCGTATCTTTCGTGCTACCTCGAACGGGGCCAGCGCCTTGCCGTATTCACCCTGCGCGAGATAGACACGGCCGAGCCTACGGGAGCCGCTGAGGAAAGCCGGGTTGATCCGTAACGCCTGCTCCAAGGCAGCTACGGCTTCTTCATATCGCCCCTGCATCTCCAAGGCCCATCCGAGCTGGTAGTAGTTCCACAAAAAGGTGGGATCGAGGCGGAGGGCCTCCCGTGCCGCCTGCTCTGCCTCCACCGGCTCGGGTGAATCCTTGCTGTTGAACGCCCAGGCCAGTTCCTCCCAGGCGTAGGTGTTTTGCGGGTCCAGACGGATCGCTTCGTGGAAGGCGACGATTGCCGCTGCCCACTCTTTACGAAGCCCATGGATGTCTCCCAACACCGCGTGTGCTTGGGAGAGTCCCGGGTCGAAAGCAAGAGCCCGACGAGCATATTCCTCCGCGCGCGCGAGATTATCGCCAGTCCCCTCACCGATCCAGACGTAGTAGGACTCGACGAACGCCAACCCCACGAAGGCCAACGGGTAGGCAGAGTCGAGCGCCAGGGCGCGGTCGAAGTGCTGTCGCCCAGCATCGAGTTTCGCGGGACCGTCGACGCCGAGGTTGAAGGATTCGATCAATGCCCATCCTTGCAGGTACGCGTCGTACGCGTGCGGGTTCTCGGTGTAACGACGGCGGACGGCTGCCTCCTCCATGGGGCTCAACGCCAGATGGAGCGCATCGACGATCTTGAGCGCGGTCTCCTCCTGCACGGCGAAGACATCCTTCCGCAAAACCGAGGACATCCACACCTTTTCGTGGAAATCACCGCACTGCTGATCGCCCAAACAATCAGCCAGACGGATATTTACAGGGTTTGCTCAGAAAGTCTGTGGGTGTCCTTTGTTTTTAGTGGGTGTCCTTTGTTTTTATTTTATTGAAAAACTCTGTTTTCGCGGCCAATGAAGAAATCCTGGCTCCGTGGCAGCGACAGCCTTCTAGAAGAAAACCCGTTAAACCAATATGATTCCACCAACGTCTAATTGATTTCCATCGGTGGTAATTATGAAGAAAATCATCCTGTTGTCTCTGCTTTTGTTAATCGCCGCGGCTGGAATCCTTGCTTATCGACATCTGGATCGTGGAAGGATGACCACGGAGCCCGTTTACACCAGCCTGCTTGGTTCCGTTTCAGAAAACGAGTTATTTTCGCCCCGTGATCCAGGCACAGTCATGGGGTTCGATCCTTCCTTTCGTCATATTGGCGGGCAGAAATTCGTGCTGTACGGAGTAGCCGATACAGAGCAACACTTCTTTGTCGAGACGACTGCCGACAATAAATTAAGGAGTCTTTACTGGATACAGTTTGAAGAGTACCTGCCGGATAATTCGCATCAATATGATTATGAGGATTCCCCGTCTCGCCTGCGAATCAATGACTATGACTTTTACCTGGATACTGCCGCCGTTCACTTAAACCCAAAGAAAAGAAAACCTGGTACCGATGGCTCACTCGCCAGACAATTTGTGCTAAGCAAAGGTTACACGTTTCCTGAGGATTTCGCCTATGCCCGGCTTGTTTATTTGACTGATGCATCGCGACGCAAGGAGCTGATGATAATTTTCATAGACGATCTTGCGCCACTCGGTTTGACTGCTTCGGATCTGACCGAAGATGGTGAAGAGACTGAGCGTTGGCCCGAGATAGAAAAGAAACTCCTGGATAAAATCCTTAGGACCTTGACGCTGATTCCTCATCAAAATTGAATTCCTTTTTTCTGATTTATCGAAAACCTAGGAAAACCTAGGACATCCACACCTTTTCGTGAGAATCATCGCACTGCTGATCGCCCAAACAATCAGCCAGGCGGATATTTGCAGGGTTCGCTCAGAAAGTCTGTGGGTGTCCTTTGTTTTGTTCGAAAAGGGGGCGGGTTTATTTAAAGGCTTGCAAACGCAGTACCCGCTGGATTTTATCGCGCCAGCCAGCGGGGACACCTGCCTCTTCCGCATATGACCGCCAACGCGACACCGTTTCCTGCACTTCTTTGACAATTGCCTCGGCGCGCCCGCGTTTCATCGAAGCCGATTTTGCACAAGCCACAAAATCAGCCAATACGAAATCGTCCCGTTTGCCGTTCATGGTCATCTGGTGACTGGCCGTCCATACACCGGACGGGTTGTAGCTGTAGGTCATGTCAAAGGCAGGCGCGAGGGACCAGTTGCCGGCTTTATCCATCAAAAAGGCGATGTTCTTGACATGGTCATCCTGGTTGCGGGCAACGACATTGAACACCATGCGGCGGAACTGCTCCTCGGTCGCATGCATGGGCAAGTCCAGTTGCCGAATCACCAGCAGTGCCTGTTCATAGGCATAGGCGCCCGCATTGTTGAAATCGTAGTGCGCCAGCGCACCCAGCGACTGCATGTGGAGTTTCCCGCCACCGACAGGCCGGTCGAAGCGCCGGGTCATGAAGTGCTGCCGGCCGTTTTCTTCGAACAAGCGGCACTCGCTCATCGTAATGCCGCAATCCTCGGCCATTTTCCAATAGGCGTATTCGATCACCCCGTACCCTTGCGGATCTTCGAGCTCCTTGTCCTTGTTGCCTTTGACACCGTCAAACTTGAGCAGCCAGTATTCGAACCCCTCGCCCGCCTGAACCTGGCCAGAGCGCACTTCGTTGGTCGATCGGTTCCAGGCGATCACCGCTTTGGCGCGTGCGCCACCGGCCGAGGTGCCCACCCGCAGAATATCGTTCAGCGCCTGCTCCTTGCCGGCATCGGCGAAGGAAACTCTGAAGTCGTTGCGATGCGTCAGGACCTCCGTTGCCAACTCAACCAGTTGATCGATTTGAACCTGGTTTGCCTCAAGCGCTTGCGGCCCGATCGCAGGGGAAAACTCCAGGGCGCCCATCCCCCGTTTTCCCGTATAACAAAGCCGTTCGATGGCATTGAACGAAATCGGCTGCCGACCCTGGGTGGCCAACCAGGCATCGATCAGCGCATTGCCAAATCTGTCCGGGAGCGAGTCCGCCAACAGGCCCGGTAATCCATAAAAGGTCTCTCGCGAGAGATCGGCAAAGGTATAAATGCGGGCGGAAAGCGGCATGGCAATCGGCGAAATTTCGATACCGCTATCGGCGAAGGCCGCATCATACTCGAAGGCGGCCACCTGCCCGCCGTCCTCGAGCGAAACCGCGCCGATCGTGCGCCCCCAGAGTTTGACCTCGGCGACGGCGCTCATGGGTCGTCACTCCACGACCACGCCTTGCCGGTCTGCTCCGATGGTCTGCGCTTTGAGGCGCGTTGCCGCTCCTTGCCCTTGTTCCGTAGCAACGCCAGCGGGCTCGGCCCGGCTTCCGGGATCATTTGCTCAAGGCCCGGCAACAAATCCAGGACACGCAAGACCCGGATGAAACTCGACATTTGCGCTGAAGCCCCGGACTCAAGCCGCTCTACCGTGCGTTTGGAGACGCCCGCCTGTTCCGCCACATCCGCCTGGGTCACCGACAGATCGAGCCGGCGACGCGCAACCCGCTTGCCGATTTCGGCAAGAATGGCCTCATCTGCGAGGAGTTTGTTGATAATCATAGTCGTCACCTTAGACGAATTGTACACATAATATAACTTATCTCGTCAATTCTTACGAGTTATAATGCATATTATTGACGAGATTGAGGCGCCAGATGGGTCGAATTTCAGCGTGACTTGTGTTTATTTCGGCAATTGTGGCGAATTAAAGGGACACCTGGCTGCGGACCGATTGGTGTCCGCCCAAGAGCGGTTTCGGGCGCTATCGGCCTCCCCCATCGGGCCTGAAGGCCCTCCCACGATACTCTCCCGCCGCTTTGGGAAACCGATTCGAATCAGACGCGCGGGTTACCGGGTTGGCTGTATTCGCTTGTCAGATTCCGATTATCTGGTTTAACCCATCTACGATTTCCGCCAACTGCTCCGGCTCAACAGTGCCTAATTTCCTGCCAATTTTGTCCACGGACAAAGTGCGTATCTGGCTGATTTTTACCCAGGACGGTTTCGGTAATTGCCTGGATTCGAGGGGATAAGTGAGAGGAAAACGAGCTTTTTGTGGCTGGCTCGTCACGGCCATGGCAATAACAGTGCCGGAGCGTTTGTTGAAAATATCATGGCTTAGCACAAGCACTGGCCTGCGCCCGGCTTGCTCATGGCCACGAGTTGGATTGAGTTCCGCCCAGCGGACCTCACCCCTTAATATTCGGACCATTCAGACAAATCCTCCGTCAGGCCTTCCTCTGCCAAAGCCTTTTCATCCTCCGGATCCAGTCTTGCACATTCCTCGGCCAGAAGACTGCGATTCAAACGAGTCAGTTTTTCTTTTACCGCCTCTTGAATTGCGCGACTGCGATTGGGAAACACGCGTTTTTTCACCAACGCATCAACCTCGGCCAACAAACCGGATTCCAACGTGATTGCGATTTTGCTACTGCTCATGCGAGGCCTCCATTAGTATGATTATTGGTCATACTTTTAGATTCGTCAAGGAGCATAAATAGCGCATTCAGGCAGGAAAAGGGGGCGGACCTCTTTTTCTATATGAAGTTGTACTGCTTGAGTTGCTTGCGGGTCATCAGCGTAACGGCGCGGCGCCGTATTCCGGACAGTTTCTTTTCCCACTCGTCATCCAGGGTGATCGGTATTTTCCCGGTCGCGAACCGCATCGGGTTACCGGCCACCGAATGCGCCATGCTCAGTTCCGCCATGCCGGCATAAATGTGTGCCACCTGTACGGTGGCTGGGTTGACCGCAAGAACGCCGGCGACGAGGCTGGCAATGGTTGCGCGCGGCCGGTCGACCAGGTCCTCGTAGCGTAACTGCGTGCACCGGCCCGCATCGTACATGGCTGACAAAATATTATTGGCCAACCGCCATTCCACACCGGTACGCAGCGGATTGCCGATCGCCATGTTCTTTTTCTTCCAATGGACTTCCGGCCGCAGTTTTGTCTTCAATCTGGAAAAAGCCACCGCCCTGCTGTCGCGGACCAGGTGAACGACGTGCACATCATTGCCAAACAGTTCCTTCATGATCAACGCATAGGCCGGTTTTTTCGATGAATCGACGATTACGCGGGCCCCGGTTTTCTCGAAAATGCGGGAAACCAGGCGGCGCAATGCGTGCTTGTATTCATCGAGTCGATCCGAGAACTCCCTGGGCCTCAGGGACGGATTCAGCAACAACGGTATGGCATTGCTTTTCTCGGCCACTTCTTGCACCCGCAAAACCCGCCTCGCATAGGCTTCCCGGGTTTCGGCCGCCGGCAGGTCTGCAACGATATCCCGCCAGTACCCGCAGGAGCGAAACGGCGTGCCACAACCACACAACTCGTCTCCCAGCAGGCCGCGAATCCACAGGCAGCGAAGCTCGCCGACCGTGACGAAACCGGCAATTTCGCCGAGCAGCCGGTCGAGCAAGGTGCTGCCGCTGCGGCTATGCCCGGCAATTAATATTATTTTTCTCATTCGGTTTTTTTTCGTTTTCCTAAATCAAGCATAGGACAAAACAAGGACCTTTCCCATCGGGCCTGCAGGACCTCCTACAACAAATAAATCTGCCTCCTTTTTTCTAGCTCATCAGCTCCAGCAATTCCTCGGTCCGCGCCTCCATCAGGGCTTTGTCGCCACGGCTTTCGACATTCAACCGCACCAGCGGTTCGGTGTTGGACGAGCGGATATTAAAACGCCATTCGGCAAACTCCATGCTCAGCCCGTCGATGTGATCCACGGCGATGGCGTCGGCGGCGTAATGGGCCTGCAGTTTTTCCATGACCGCAGCCGCATCGTCGATCTGCCGGTTGATCTCGCCGCTGGCCGGGAACCGCGCCACCCGGTCGACCACCAGGGCGGACAGACTCTTGCCGCTGGTCGATATCAGTTGCGCCACCAGCAGCCACGGCAGCATGCCGCTGTCACAGTAGGCGAAATCCCTGAAATAGTGATGCGCGCTCATTTCACCGCCATAGACGGCGTTTTCCGCGCGCATCCGCTCTTTGATAAACGAATGCCCCGATTTGCTCATCACCGGTACGCCACCGCTGGCCTCGACGATAGCCACCGTGTTCCAGGTCAGCCGCGGGTCGTAAATAATCGATGCACCGGGCTGGGCTTGCAAAAACACCTCGGCCAGCAGACCGACGATGTAATAACCTTCGATGTATTGGCCCAGCTCGTCGAAGAAGAAACAACGGTCAAAATCACCGTCCCAGGCGACGCCTAAGTCGGCCCCGGAGGAAATCACCGCATCGCTCGTGCTCGGCCGGTTCTCCGGCAGCAGCGGGTTCGGAATGCCGTTGGGAAAATCGGCATCCACCTGATGATGCACGCGGACGAATTCGAACGGCAACAACGGCGCCAGCCGGTCGATCACGGCGCCGGCGCCGGCATTGCCCGGGTTGCTGACAATTTTCAGCGGCTTCAAATCGTCTGTGTTGACATAGCCCAGCAGATGCTCGATGTAGGCATCGGCAATATCGATCGGCGTGGCCGCCGATTCCGCCCCGCCGGGGTCCGTCGAATCGTCCGACTCGGCCAGGCGGCGGATGTCCTCGAGCCCGGTATCGGCGCTGATCGGCCGCGAGTCCTCGCGGACGAATTTCAGCCCGTTGAAATCGATCGGGTTGTGGCTGGCGGTGACCATGATCCCGCCATCCATGTGCTCGTGGAAGGTCGCGAAATAGATCTGCTCGGTGCCGCCTTCACCGATGTCGAAAACCTGCACGCCTTTGCTCACCAGACCGCGGGTCAGCGCCTGGCACAGTTCCTCACTGGTATGACGGATATCGCGACCGACGACGATGCGCCCGGGTTGCAAGTAGTCGGCAACCGCGCGCCCGATCCGGTAACAAATATCGGCATTGAGCTGGTCGGGGACGCGACCGCGGACATCGTAGGCTTTGAAACAGGTGATTTTTGCCATCAGAAATTATTGTCCCGCCAGTTTCATCTTGCGAACGCCCATCGGGCCTGAAGGCCCTCCCACAGGTTAATCCGTTCGCCCTGTCCGGCCGTAGGTATCTTCAAAACGCACGATATCGTCTTCGCCCAGATACGAACCCGATTGCACCTCGATGATATGCAACGGCTCTGTTCCCGGGTTCTCGATGCGGTGCTTGGTGCCGATCGGGATAAAAGTCGATTCGTTTTCCTTCAGATCGAACACCTCCTCGCCGCGGGTAATCCTCGCGGTGCCACGCACCACGACCCAATGTTCCGCGCGATGGCGATGCATCTGCAATGACAACACGCCGCCGGGATTCACAATCAGGCGTTTGACCTGGAAGCCATCGCCGTGATCGATGCTGTCGTAGCTTCCCCACGGCCGGAACACCTGGCGGCCAAGTTCCGTTTCGCTGCGATCCTGCTCCTTCAGCCGGGCCACTACCGCCTTCACATCCTGCGCGCGGTTTTTCGGCGCCACCAGCACCGCGTCCTTGGTTTCGATCACGACGTGATCTCTAAGCCCGACCGTCGCCACCAGCCGGTGGCCGGCATAAACATAGCAGTTGAAGCTGTCTTCGATAACGGTATCGCCATAAACCGCATTGTTGTGCTCGTCGTTGTCCAGCGCATCGTGCAGCGAAGCCCACGAGCCGACATCGCTCCAACCGGCATCGAGCGGCACCACCGACGCGCGATCGGTCTTTTCCATCACCGCGTAATCGATCGAATCCGCCGGGCAGGCCAGGAAAGCATCGGCGTCGAGGCGGGTGAAATCGAGATCGCGTTTCGCCCCGTCAATCGCTTTGCGACACGCCGCCAGCATCTTCGGCGCGAATTTCCCGAGTTCAGCCAGAAAATCGGCGGCCGCAAACAAGAACATCCCGCTGTTCCAAAGATAATTCTCCGAGGACAGGTATCGCATCGCCGCGGCCAGATCCGGTTTTTCCACAAACTCCTCGACCGGTCCCGCAACGCCGGCTTCCCCGCCTTTTCGAATATAGCCATAGCCGGTCTCCGGGCTGGTCGGCACGACCCCAAAAGTCACCAGCCGCCCCTCGTCCACCAGCGCCAGGCCGCTGGCGACAGCCTGATGGAACGCAGCGGTATCGGCAATCACATGATCGGCGGGCAGAATCAGGATGCGGGCTTGCGCGTCGCTTGCCATCGCCAGCAACGCGGCGACCGCCGCAGCCGGTGCGGTGTTT
>JACZVC010000032.1 GCA_022572885.1 Pseudomonadota bacterium
GCCCATAAGTGCGGGTGGCGTTCCCCGACCCGTACACGACGCTTCCGAAACCCTGCGTTACGAAGTGCTTTCGACAGCGCACTTTCAATCCCTTTGTTTACTTTTAGGTCACGGTTCGAAAAAGCGATCAAAGTATTAAGTTCGAATAGTTCGCCCGGATTAATTAAGCCCTGAAATTGTAAAACGCTATCGGGGTCGTCGCGCAGTAGGCGCGTAAATCTATTAAGGTCTGAAAGTGACAGGTCTTGCATATCCTTCTTGGCGTCGGTAATCGGCGCATCGACGTACGGAGTGAACCCGGTTAGGTCTACTTCGTTTTCCAGATACCAACGGAACGCCGCTACGCCGCGACGTTGCCCGTTCGGATTGTCGGGCGACGGTTTGTCACGCCAGCGTCGAAGGTCGGCGTAAAACTTGTTGGATTTTTTCGGTTGTGACACTTCGACGACAAAAAGGCGCCGATCTTGGTCTTCCAGAAAAAACGCGTCAACATGGTTCGACGTAAAGAAATAATTAGTGCAGTCCTTAAGGAAGTATTGCGGCGCGAATTTCTTATTAATTTCTACCTGTTCGCGGGTAATCATCCCCTTTATCTTGTCTGCAAAATGACGCGAGTCGGACCCAGTAATTTCGTCGCCATGCACAAACTGGGTATTTTCCGCATACGCATTAAAGTCGCCACTCAATATGTCGCGGGAAATTTCGGCGCGGTTCGGGCCGTATATATCACCTACAATTTCAGCTAACATTGACTTGCCTACGCCTTGTTCGCTACTCCAAAAAAGAACCGACGTAAAAAGCTTCGCGCCGGGGTGCTGTATTGGGTAGGCCAGCCATTGCAGGAACCAAGGCTTTTGTTCCGGGCAGTCGGCTAACAGGTAATCAATTAGGGCCAGTACGGGACGGACGTTACCCTTGATCGCTTCGACGCCCCAACCTGGCCAAGTATTAATTTTGTTATCGACAACAGACGGTGCACCGGGAGCGTAGGTAATGTCGTCGTACTCGCAACGTTGCGGCCACTTAATCCATTCGACGGCGGCAGATAACGTTTTTTTACCGACGGTATACGTTAATGGTGCAAACGCGGTTATTAATTCGTCCTTTCGGTAGAAATCAGAAATTTCGGTATCCCAAAACGCTTTAAGCTTTCGGACGTAGCCGACGCGACTATTAATAAAGTGCAATAGTGTCGTTTCTTCGCAGTCTTCGACTTCTAGTTCGTCCAGCGCGTTCGTTGAAAATTTCTTCTCCACTAAGTAGTCGTCGATACCGACCTTAACGCCGGTGGCTTCAAAATCTGGCAGATTGATAATTTTCGGCAATGCGCCGAGGTTCGTTAGCTCATGTATGAGGCGGCCCAATGCGGCGCGCACGTTTGGTTTGTCAACAATGTCGTTATCGAAAACGATAAAGACGATCCGGCCTCCCCATTGTATTTGTGAGAATTCGGGTAATAGTTTGCCGTCCTTAAGGAACGCATAAACGCCAGCCAGGCCGATCGCAGCGCAACCTATACGCGCCAGCGCGTTGGCCTTGAACGGACCCTCAGTAAAGAAAATATCAATTTCAATATGTTTAGCTATGTGCTTCCATGACCGCCGCTGATGCCTGTTAGGCCATGTACGGGCAAAGTAGAAGAATGGGCCTAACTTTGGCGCGCCAATGAATCGAATTTCCTTACCCTGGCGGTCATAAACGGCTTCCAGGTAGCGGACGTACCAGTAGCCCTTAACGACCCGACTGTTTATATCGTCGTAGATAATCTGTAGCGAGGGTACGCGCGCCGTATACGTCGCTAACATCGCGGTTTCGTCGGGCGTTAGATATTTTACTTTTAACTTTTTAAGATACTGCCCGACCATGCCGCGCGCCGCCAGGTACACCACGGCCAGCTTTTTCGACATTGCTTTTAGGGCGGTTTTTGACGTAGACTTAGGCCGCGAATTCTTAGCTTTGGTCGGTTTCGAAGACGCACGTTTGAAGCCTCGCCCTGTCGCCGCAGAGCGGGGTTTCTGCTTTTTGGAATTCATTAATTAGGTTCCCCATTTAGGCTTCGGGTCATCAATAGGTAGCTACTGATTTACCAATAGGTTGTTGGTCGTCGTTAATACGCCGTCCTACGACTTTTGCAAATTCGGTAGGTTGCTAGTCGCCGTATACGGCCCCGGTATAATTGCCGCTAGTGCTTCGCGTACTTCGTATTCGTACCAGACTGCGCGTTGCTTATCTCGCCGGGGCGGTGGGAAAGTGCCATCGCGAACGCGACGGTAAATCGTTGGCGCGGACCAACCGGTAAGTTTCATTACTTCTCGCTTGGTCATCAGACGAAGTTCTTCCAAAGGTCGTTTTGTCTCGGTCATTTTGCTGTACTCCAAGGAGCCGCTTTAGATCATCGTGCGAACTATTTTAACTCTGTAAAACAAGCAAGCCCATCCGAGAAATGTCAACGTAGTATGGGTCGTATCAAAGGCATGTAAGGTTTGTTTTTCGTCGTTGTAGAACGTACGGGGGCTTGCCGAGAATTTTCCGTAGCGCTTCTTAACATGACCGACGAAAATACGAAGACGAACTATTTTTTGCGAGGGGTAGGCGCGACATAGTTTCGCGCGGGAGTTACGCAAAACGTGGCGAATTAAAAAAATTCCTATTTCGGCTTTAGTTTTCGAGCCTAACTAGCCGCACGTATGGGGATAACTTTTTTCTGGCGTCCTTCGACAATCGTTTGCAAATGGTCGGCCCATATTTGCAACGCGTCGCGCTTTTCCTGTGCGTAATCATGGCGGTCGTAGATCGCCGTCACGCCGCTTTCGGCGTGATTGAGTACCTTCGATACGTGCAAGCGGGGAACGCCTAAAGCGGTCATGTGACTGGCGGCGGTCCGGCGTAGGTCGTGAACGCCAAACGACGAAATATTGAACTTGGGGCGGTTACGCGTGAGCGCGCGGGTTATCGCTTCGGCGCGTATGGGTTCGCCTTGCACCGTAGGCGACGGTAATACGAATTCGCTTCTTGCTTCGTCCTTCTTTTCCGCCTTCGTCGTTACCAGTTCGTCCAGATCCTTAAGTAACGAAATTGCCAAGTCGGACAGGGGGACTGTATGGGCACGTCCGTTCTTCGCATCTTCCGCCGGTATTTGCCACGATTTGGCGTCCAAGTCGATAGCATCCCAACGCGCGTTAGCCAGTTCGCCCCGGCGTTGAGCCGTGACCAGTAACAAGCGAAGCGCGGTTCGTAGCGCGGCGGTCATTTCGCACTGGTCCAGCGTCACCCAAAACGTCTTTACTTCGTCGTCGGTCAGGGTCCGGTCGCGGGACGGTTCCCGGCCCCCTGGTTTGTCCAGGGCAACACAAGGGCTGGTTTCCAGTATAGCGCGGCGTACGCCGAATTCGAACATTTGCTGGACCATTTGGTAGGTCCGGTTGGCCTGAATTGGTGCGCCCCGATCTACGATACCGTCCAGCAATTCGACGACTTCCCGACGGCTAATCGTTGCCGCTTTACGGTCGCCCCAGGGCGGTAGCACGTCTTTTCCTAGAACCCTTTCGACTTCTATCCAGTTTTTACGGTGATCGCGTACGTAGCGGTCTAGCCATTCGTCAGCCAGTTCGGCCACGGTATGCCCGTCCACGCCTGTCCGGTTCGAATAGTGGGGAAGCAGGTCTTTGGGGTCCAAGCCGTCGCGGACGGCGCACCGGGCCGCGCTGTGCAACTTGTGGGCCATTTCCAGCGTAGTGCCTGGGTACTCGCCTATGGTAAGGCGGTGCAGCTTGCCATACCGCCGGTAGACGTATACAAAGGTCCTAGTACCTGTCCGACCGACCCGGATTCGCAGCCCGTGTCCGTTTGTCTCGCTTTTTTCGTAGCGTTTGCCGGTCGCTTTTAGGGACTGGATGCCCCGGTCCGTGAATTTCATAAGCTATCCCCCTAGAGCCTGTCCAACCGGTTAGACTGTGGGTATACTCACCGCCGGGTCCGGCCCCGAAAATTCGTTTTACGGACAGGGGGTCGGCACGAAAGGCACGTGGGCATACTGTGGGTATACTATTGCATTTGTTTCACGTTGCAAAGAAGTGAAAT
This sequence comes from Pseudomonadota bacterium, assembly GCA_022572885.1. Classification (NCBI taxonomy): domain Bacteria; kingdom Pseudomonadati; phylum Pseudomonadota; species Pseudomonadota bacterium. Next base: position 4,081 of record JACZVC010000032.1, read on the forward strand.
TAAATGAAATCTAAAACCGCCGTTAAAGCCTGAAAAGATTGACATTTTTGGTGGTTAAGGGATTTTCAAGTCGGGTCAGCTTATAAAGGCTGTTCTGCTTTGGGAGCAGAAGGTCGGGGGTTCGAATCCCTCTGCCCCGACCAGTTTTCTGGTCTGCATGCCGTTTCTGCGCCCGTAGCTCAACCGGATAGAGCATCGGCCTTCTAAGCCGAGGGTTGCAGGTTCGAGTCCTGCCGGGCGCGCCATATTTCCTGCAGACGCTTGATCAAGCGTCGCGTAATACAATTCGTGCTTTTAGCCGATATTCAGCTTTCGTTCATAATGACGCGGTATGCTTCAATCACTGCAATTCAAGCTGTAGAAAAGTCTATAGAACGAAACAGCAGAATTGAGTGAACGAATGACCAAGGCCCAACTTATAGGTGCCAGTTGTTATTCAGGGGGAAAACGGTGAAGAAGTCGTTCATGGCGATACTTGCGACCGCGACGTTATTGGGCAGTGGGGTTGCCCGGGCGGCCGAATGCAGGTACGAACAAAATACCACCGATAAACTGAGCAATGAAATCGTCGTCATTACCAGGTGGGATGAATTAACCCACTGGTTGAGACAGATTGCCAGGGAGATTACTGGCCATGTGTCGGCTGCTTCCTATGGGGACCAAAAATATCTTCGCATACAAATTGAGCATGCGAGGCCGAGCATATTAGCGCCAAGCCAGGGCGTGCTGGAAAATTCGATCGCGGTTCCCGATGGCGGCGAACTTCTTGTTGCGATGGAAGACGGCACCGTCATTACGCTATACGCGGATCGGGCGGTAACCGGTCATACCACTTTCGTCCCGCCGCATACCGGAGAGTATGACAACGATTTCTATTGGCTCACAACGTTTGCCACAATCCAGTACGACCTGGATGCCAGCGCCCTGGAAGCGCTAATGGCGCAAGGCGCCAAAGCCGTGCGCATATTCACGAGTACGGGTTACCACGATATTCGAATACACAAACGAAATCTCGGCGATATCCAGAAAGCCATCGGATGCATTTTGTAAAAGTAACGACAACAGAAATCAAGGGGAAACACCAATGAAAAACATCTTGATCTCACTCTTTGCAATCACGGCGTTACTTGTCAACGGATCTGCGCTGGCCGCCAAATGCAAATATGAAGAAGAAACCGCAGACTTGTTCAGCGGCGTGAAAACCGTTCGTACCAAGTGGAATAAACTCACTCCGTGGGGGGAAAAGGGGGTCCATTTTTGGAGCGCTAAAGGGGAAACCTCAATTTTTGTGTCCGTCATTTCAGAAGGCGGCGACAAGCGTCTTGGCATACGAATAAAATTCAAAAGAAAATCTCAATTCAAACCGACCCGTGAAGAACTGGAAAACGCGATACTCGTTCCCGCAGGCACCAATCTTCTGATAAAGCTGGCGGACGACACGGTTGTTGCACTTCCTGCACTTGAACTCGCGCAGGGGGTTTCCGGATTTACCCGGCCATATGCCAACGGTACCGATGATTATATTCTTGTAACGCAGGCTGTCATCGAGTATGGATTGGATGCCAGCGCCGCAGAAGCGCTGACAGCGCAAAGATCGGTCGCCTTGGGAATAGTCACCAGCACCGGGCGCTTTGACATCCCGGTAACCAAAAAAAACCGGGACGACATAAAGCAAGCCATTGAATGCGCGCTGTGGAAAAAAAGAGAAGGGGATAAAAAATGAACAAAATCATTTTCAGGACACTCCTAATCCCGCTGTTGCTTGGGACTCAGCTTGGCTACGCCGCGAGTGCCAGTTGCAAATACCAGGCAGAAGGATTGGACCCGGCAACCAATGAGAAAATCATTCAGACGAAGTGGGACAGGCTGACCACCATGTTTGGCGACACCAAAACCTCGCAGGGTTTTGTGTCCGCCATTTCCGCAGGCGATGCAAAATATCTTGGCATCAAGTTGAAAATCGTTGACTACTACGCGTTTCCCTTCCTTACTCCCTACAGCATGAAATACCTCAGCGGGCCCAAAAAAGCACCGCCGGCTGACGATCCCAGGTATCTGGATTTTTTGGACATGCTTTTGGGGGATTCGCTGATCGTCCCTGAAGGATCCACCTTGCGGATAACGATGGCCGATCGATCGACCATGGTGCTTACTTCAAGCGAGCATGTCAGGGCGCGTGGCAATTACACGGACCCGTTCCAGAAAAGGAGGTCAAAAAAGGGCCTGGGCGGGTTTCTGAAGAAGGTAGCCGCGGCGGCTATCGACGCCGAGATTGAAGGAGAGGATGTCGTTAACCGGAATTTCCTTGTTGAAGCTACAGCCGTCATGCGCTACGGGCTGGATGACGAGGCCCTGGCGGTGTTACGCAAATCAGCAATTACCAGCATGCGTGTGGAAACTCGCGATCGATACTACGCCCTGGGGCTTCGAAATCGCTTCGAAAACGTGGAGTGGGGCAAGAAATCAAGGGTCAAAGTTCAAAAAGCTTTGCAGTGTGTTGCAAAAAGGGGTTAGGAATCTGCGCATCAGGAACCCTGACACGCAGACTCCAGGCAACAATGCAGCACGGTGACCATCACAACGAGGCAGGACATTAAATGAAAAAATTCATCGCATTATCGATCGCGGTATTGATGATTTTGGGGCCCACCGCTACCAATGCCGCCAAATGCAAATTCCAGACCGATATCGCCAGCCGCGACACCGGGGAGAAGGTTCGCTGGACGCGTTGGGTCAGGGACAAGTTCTACCATAAAGGGAACTATGGCTTGCTCGCAGCGGTCTCCGAAGGCGACCAAAAGTATCTTGCCGTGCAGGTGGTCGTTGGCGCCGGCGCGCGCTACAACAGCGACATCATGGGTGGGGTGCAGGTTAGTCTCAGGCCGACCAAGGAAGCGCTCGACGCCGCATTGGTCATTCCCGAGGGAGCCACGCTTTCGATAACGATGGCGGACAATACGGTATATGAGCTTGTTGCTGAAAACGAGGTCATCGGGGATTCCGACTTTGTGACCCGCGGCATGGATCATTATTCGGTGGCTTCATACGCGGTCATCAAGTATCTGCTGGATGCCGATGCGATCGCCGCGCTGAGCGCGCAGCGCGCAAAAGGCTTTAAAGTTCAGGCCAACGGCAAAGAATATGCGTTCAGCTTTGGCAAGAAACCGGTCGATAAGATACAGAAAATTATCGCTTGTATTTAGCAAAAATGGCTTCGTAAGCCATTGATTTGTCAAATAACCCCATCTCGGCTAGGATGCCCGCCGCGCCAGATTGAACGAAAACAGGTAAAATAGCCGAGAAATCTAAAAAACCATGGTGGGCGTAGCTCAGTTGGTAGAGCCCCGGATTGTGATTCCGGTGGTCGTGGGTTCGAGCCCCATCGTCCACCCCAAATTTTTTTAGCGAAGGCACGAAGCAGTTCGCCCGCCTCGATAAGAGAACCTGGGTGGTTAGTGCGAACTGACCTATTAGTAACGAATTTGAATGACCTGATGAAGCCAACCGCGATGTTGGTACGTGAAAGCCGGAGCGAACCGACCTGTTAGCACCAAACTCAAATCGCCTGACGAGGCCAACCGCGGCGTCAACAAAACATGGGCCTCTAGCTCAATTTGGCAGAGCAGTAGACTCTTAATCTATTGGTTCGGGGTTCGAGTCCCCGGGGGCCCACCAATTTCATAATATAAAACAATAAGTTAAGATCCCTTGATAGACGAATTATTTCGCTTGTTACCATGGCACAAGCCGTTTTCTACATAATCCGGGAAATTCACGTCCTATTTGCCCATATTGTTGAAGAAATAGGGGTGTGTTTTTGGTCACATTCTTGGAGTATGTAACTTGTGTACAATGAAAGTGCCGGAGGCGAGCAGCCATGAGACACCTTTGGAATCTGTTGTTTAGACCTAAAGTTCAGTCATCGAGACTTTGTGTGTTTCTGAGTTTTGACGACAAGGCCGGCGTTTGGTTTGTCAGCAAGTCAGACGTGCCCGGTTTGAATGCTGAATCCGAGTCCCAGGACGAGTTGGTCGCGATCGTCAGGGAGTTGGTTCCCGAATTGTTAAAACTCAACGAAAAACGAGACGACGAATTCGCCCCAAGCGGTTTGGTCGTTCGCTCGCAAATCCAGTTGCCCCTTGCGTCTTAACGCGTGGGCAGCAGTTTCACGCGGGACGTAAAGAAGATTTTACGGGCAAATGGCTGTAACTACGATCGGCCAGGCAAAGGGAGTCACGAGATTTGGTACAGCCCGATTTCAGGCAGGTACTTTACCGTCGTGATTGGCTGTAAGAATCGGCATACCGCGAATGGAAGCTTGAAGGACGCAGGCGTAGACGAGCGAGTGTAATTTTCCGAACCAGTCTGGCTTGCTTCACTATGTGCGTCCCACCAGACACAAAAAGCAGCGCCGGTCGCTGCTTTTTTGTCATTGCGGAGGGCGTTCCCGGCGGCGAATCAGTGCGGCGCAACGCTTTCTAAAGTGATAAACTGCGCGCCCTTTGGCTATCCGGCGGCTTAGCCGCTGGGTATAATTCGCTGCCCGGTGCGGCCATGGGTTGCGCAGGAGAGCAACAGTTTCAGCGAAAGTGGCGGAACTGGCAGACGCGCAGGGTTTAGGTCCCTGTGGGGTAAAACCCGTGAGAGTTCGAGTCTCTCCTTTCGCACCAGACAGGTGGAACGATGGCGGCAACGCCATCGTTCCTTGCAAAAAGTATGAGGAAAAACAATATGTTGGTGTCGGTAGAAACGACCCAGGGTCTGGAACGGCGCATGAAAGTGCAGGTTCCCGCCGAGCGTATCGAATCGGAAATCGATCAGCGGCTGCGCAGGGTCAGCAAATCGGCCAAGCTCAAGGGGTTCCGCCCGGGCAAAGCGCCGATGAAAGTGATTCGCCAGCAATATGGCGGCGAGGTGCGTCGTGATGTGGTCGGCGAGGTCATGCAGCAGACTTATGCCGAAGCCATCGGCCAGGAAAAGCTGAGGCCGGCCAGCAACCCCAGGATCGAAACCGATGAAGCGGCTGAGGGCAAGGACCTGAAATATACGGCCGTGTTCGAGGTCTACCCGGAAATCGAAATCAAGGGCCTGTCGTCCATCAAGGTTAACAAGCCCACGGCCGAAATCGTCGACCAGGATATCGATCGCATGCTGGAAAACCTGCGCAAGCAACGCGCCTCCTGGCAAAAGGTAGAACGCGCAGCCAGAGAAGGCGACCGGGTCATCATCGACTTTTGCGGGCGGATCGATGGCGAGACCTTTGACGGCGGCAGCGGGGAAAAAGTCCCGATAGTCTGTGGTGAAGGGCAAATGCTGCCGGATTTCGAAAAGGGCGTGAGCGGAATCTCGGTTGGTGAATCACGCACTTTTCCGGTCGTGTTTCCGGATGATTATCAGACCGTCGTGCTGGCCGGGAAAACCGCCGAGTTCGAGGCCAGCTGCGAATCTGTCGAAGAGCAGGTATTACCCGAGCTGGACGCTGAGTTTTGCGCCGCCTATGGGGTGAAAGAGGGCGGCCTCGAAGAACTGCGCAAAGAAATCCGGCAAAACATGCAAACCGAACTCGATCAAAAAATTCAGGCCAGTCTGAAAGTTCAGTTTCTGGATCAATTGCTAAAGGAAAACCCGGTCGAAATCCCCGCGGCCTTGATCGAAGAAGAGATTCAAGCTATGCAGCACAACGCGATGGAAAGGCTGGGAATCAAGGATCACAGCCAGGCGCCGCCGAGCGAAGCATTCACGGAGCAGGCGCGCCGCCGGGTAAGCCTGGGTCTGCTGATCAATGAAATCATCAAGGCGCAGAACCTGGAGGTCGACAAGGCCAGGGTTGAAGAGAGACTCAAGCAGATCGCGGGGGGCTTCAGTGACCCGAATCAGGTTCTGCAGGCATATGCCGGTAATCCCGGTATGATGAGCCAGGTCGAGATGATGGTCCTCGAACAACAGGCTGTGGATTGGGCGCTCGGGCAGGTACAGCAAACCGACGAGACCAAGAGTTTTGGCGAGATAATGGATTTCAAGGCCTGAAACGCGACGCCGCACAATCTTCAACAAAGGCGGGAAACATGAGCAAGATCGAAATGAACCTGGTGCCAATGGTCGTTGAGCAAACTGCCCGGGGTGAACGCGCCTATGACATTTATTCCCGGCTGCTAAAAGACCGCGTGGTGTTCATGGTCGGTACGGTCGAGGACCAGGTGGCAAACCTGATCGTCGCGCAGTTGCTCTACCTGGAATCGGAGAACGCGGACAAAGATATACACCTGTATATCAATTCGCCGGGCGGTTCGATCAGCGCCGGGCTGGCGATCTACGACACCATGCAGTTCGTGCGCCCGGACATCAGCACGATTTGCGTGGGCCAGGCCGCCAGCATGGGAGCCGTGCTGCTTGCCGGCGGCGAGAAAGGCAAGCGCTTTGCGTTGCCGCATTCGCGGATAATGATCCACCAGCCAGTGAGCGCCTTCCAAGGGCAGGCCTCGGATATCGATATCCACGCGAGAGAAGTGTTGCAGATGCGCGACCGCCTGAACCTGATCCTGTCCAGCCACACCGGGCAGACCGTCGAACAAATCGCCAAGGACACCGACCGTGACAATTTCATGAGCGGAACCGAGGCAATCGAGTACGGTCTTATTGATACGGTGCTTGAGAGCCGTGGCAAAGCTGGGGACGATCCTGGAAAATCACCCAAAAATATCGAAAAAATCAAGAAAAAATAGCGAATCTTCAACGAGTTACCGCGAACATCGCGGAAAAATCCGGTACTATTTCTTTGCATGCCGTAGGGTCGCCATGCTATACAGGCGGCAACCGGGCTTTCGGCAGCCAGAATAAGGGATTTTCTATACCGAGGACGGTGTATGAGCGACGAAAAAAGCGGCAAAGACGAAGGTAAACTGCTGTATTGTTCCTTTTGCGGCAAGAGCCAGCATGAAGTCAGGAAACTGATTGCCGGGCCGTCGGTTTTTGTCTGCGACGAATGTGTCGAGCTGTGCAACGACATCATCCGTGAAGAGCTCGATGAACGGGCCGACCAGGCGCGTGACGACCTGCCGCGACCGCACGAAATCAAGCAGACCCTGGATGATTACGTGATCGGCCAGGACCAGGCGAAAAAGGTCCTGGCGGTTGCCGTTTACAATCATTACAAGCGTCTGCAGAATCTCAGTTCGGAACCTTCGCGCGACGATATCGAGCTGGCCAAAAGCAATATCCTGCTGATCGGTCCGACCGGTTGCGGGAAAACGCTGTTGGCCGAGACCCTGGCTCGCCTGCTCAACGTACCGTTTACGATTGCCGATGCGACCACGCTGACCGAGGCGGGGTATGTCGGTGAGGACGTTGAAAACATCATTCAAAAGCTGCTGCAAAAATGCGACTACGATGTCGACAAGGCGCAGACCGGCATAGTTTATATCGACGAAATCGACAAGATTTCGCGGAAATCGGATAACCCGTCGATCACCCGGGACGTTTCCGGCGAGGGCGTGCAACAGGCTTTGCTGAAACTGATCGAAGGTACCGTCGCGTCGGTGCCGCCCCAGGGAGGCCGCAAGCATCCGCAACAGGAATTTTTGCAGGTCAACACTGCGAATATCCTGTTTATCGTCGGCGGCGCCTTTGCCGGCCTCGAGAAAATCATCCTGAGTCGCTCCGACAGGAGCGGCATCGGCTTTGTCGCCGAGGTGAAAACCGCCGACAAGGATCTGAAGATCGGCGAGCTTTTCCACGACGTCGAGCCCGAAGACCTGATCAAGTTCGGTCTGATCCCGGAGTTTGTCGGCCGCTTGCCGGTTGTTGCCACCCTGGACGAGCTGGACGAGGATGCGCTGGTCACGATTCTACAGACACCGCGCAATGCCCTGACCAAGCAGTACATCAAATTGCTGGAAATGGAAGGCGTGACTCTCGAATTCCGCAAGGACGCGTTGCGCGCGATTGCCCGCAAGGCCATGAAACGCAAGACCGGCGCGCGAGGGTTGCGCACCATACTCGAGCACGTGCTGCTGGACACGATGTATGAGCTGCCGACCATGCAAAATGTCATCAAGGTTGTCGTCGACGAGGCGGTCGTGGAAGGCGACACCCAACCGTATTTTGTATATCAGACCGAAGACGAACAGGAACAAAGAGCAACCGGCTCCGATCTATGAGCGAGGGAAGCTCTGATCTGTTGATGGGCGCAAGATACCGGTTCATGCATAGATCAGAGCTTCCCGAAGCTTGAAATTACCGGTGTTTGCCTCCATAAAAGCTCGATGAGGCCGATGCCGGTAATGGTGTTGACCACGCAGCCCCCCGACCCGTTGAGGTATTAATGCCGTGCCCAGTGACCTACCGGAAAACCCCCAGAGTCCCGAGATCATTAACGTGCACACCGATGCCGTGCCGGTGCTGCCGCTGCGCGATGTGGTGGTGTATCCGCACATGGTCATCCCGCTTTTTGTCGGTCGTGAACGTTCGATCCAGGCGCTGGACAAGGCGATGCAGGATGGCAAGCAGATTGTCCTGGTTGCCCAGACCCAGGCGGATATCGATGAGCCGGGTGTTGACGATCTTTATCATCTGGGGACGCTGGCGACCATCCTGCAACTGCTGAAGCTGCCCGATGGCACGGTCAAGGTGCTGGTCGAAGGCGGTGACCGGGTCAGGGTAGACGAATATCATGTCGGCGAATATTTTTCCGCATCGATAACGGTGCTTGCCGAAAACGAAGATTTCGACGAGCGCGAAATGGATGTGTTGTGCCGCTCGGTGATCAGCCAGTTCGAACAATACGTCAAGCTCAACAAGAAAGTTCCGCCGGAGATCCTGACCTCGCTGGCCGGCATCGAGCAGCCGGGCCGCCTGGCCGATACGGTGGCGGCACATATGGTGCTGAAGCTGTCGGAAAAACAGAAAATACTGGAAATCGTCGATGTGCAGGCGCGGCTGGAACACGTGATGGGCCTGATCGACGGCGAGATCGACGTTTTACACATCGAAAAACGCATCCGTGGCCGGGTCAAGCAGCAAATGGAAAAAAGTCAGCGCGAGTACTACCTGAACGAGCAAATGAAGGCGATTCAGAAAGAACTCGGCGATATGGAAGACGCGCCGAACGACCTGGCCGATCTCGAGAAGAAAATCGAAGAAGCCGGGATGAGCACGGAGGCCAAGGACAAAGCCACATCCGAGCTGAACAAACTCAAACTGATGTCGCCGATGTCCGCCGAAGCGACTGTGGTGCGTAATTATATAGACTGGCTGCTCAAGGCGCCGTGGAAAAAACGCACCAAGGTCGGGCGTGATCTGAACAATGCGCAGATCATCCTGGACGAAGATCATTATGGGCTCGAAAAAGTCAAGGAGCGCATCGTCGAATACCTGGCCGTGCAACAAAGGGTGCGCCAACTGAAAGGCCCGATTCTTTGCCTGGTTGGTCCGCCGGGCGTGGGCAAGACCTCGCTGGGGCAGAGTATCGCGCGGGCGACCGGGCGAAAATTCGTTCGCATGTCACTGGGCGGGGTTCGCGACGAGGCGGAAATTCGCGGTCATCGGCGCACCTACATCGGCTCGATGCCCGGCAAGATCATCCAGAACATGGCCAAGGCGGGGGTCCGTAACCCACTGTTTTTGCTGGACGAAGTCGACAAGATGTCGATGGATTTCCGCGGAGATCCATCATCGGCGCTGCTCGAGGTGCTGGATCCCGAGCAAAACTCGACTTTTGTCGACCACTATCTCGAGGTTGATTTCGATCTTTCCGAGACGATGTTCGTGTGTACGGCCAACACCCTGAATATCCCGGCGCCATTGCTCGATCGCATGGAAGTGATCCGGCTGGCCGGCTATACCGAGGACGAGAAAGCCAATATCGCGAGTCGCTACCTGGTGCCCAAACAGAAAGAACAAAATGGCCTGCACGAGGATGAGCTGACGATTTCAAGCAACGCCTTGCTGGATATCATCAGGCATTACACCCGGGAGGCCGGGGTCAGAAACCTCGAACGCGAGATCGCGAAAATCTGCCGCAAGGCGGTCAAGGCCGAATTGCTCAGTCCGCAGAAGCGCAAGTTCAGGATTACGCCGAAACAACTGGAAAAATATCTCGGTGTACGCCAGTTTCGTTTTGGCCGTGCCGAAGAAAACGATCAGGTCGGGCAGGTTACCGGCCTGGCATGGACCGAGGTTGGCGGCGAACTGCTGACCATAGAAGCAGCCGTGGTTCCGGGCAAGGGCAAGCTGATTCACACCGGCCAGCTCGGCGAAGTAATGCAGGAATCCATCCAGGCGGCGATGACCGTTGTGCGCAGCCGCGCGGCAATTCTCGGAATTGCGGAGGATTTTCACCGAAAACTGGACGTGCATATCCATGTTCCGGAGGGGGCCACACCGAAGGATGGACCCAGTGCCGGCGTCGGTATGTTGGTCGCTTTGGTGTCTGCATTGACCGGTATAAAGGTACGTTCTGAAGTCGCCATGACCGGTGAAATCACCCTCCGTGGTGAGGTCCTGCCGATCGGTGGGCTGAAGGAAAAGCTGCTTGCGGCCCACCGCGGCGGTATAGAAACGGTCTTGATCCCGAAGGAAAATGCTAAGGACCTCACGGAGATACCTCGCAATATTAAAGATAAACTCGATATAAGGCCGGTCAGGTGGATCGACGATGTGCTGGAAGTTGCATTGCAACACATGCCGTCGCCAATCGACGACAAGCAATCTGCCGCGAGCAAGGAAGCCTCTCGCCGGGCGGCCAAAAAAGACAAAGGCCAAGTGCACGCACATTAGTTCCCGCGGCCGTCCGCTCCCGAAATTCGTGTTGCCGCCGTATTGACAGCGGTTTTTGCCGCTTGTTATAAGTGTCCCACGCCGTGATGGACGGCATCGTTGTTTATCGTAGTTTCGCCGATGTTTCTTTCGTGGCGACCGGTGGTATTGATTCAGGGGGGCGGGTGCAGTCGCATCTGAACGCAGTCAACTTACTAACCTTACAAGGTGACCTAAATGAACAAAGGCCAACTGATTGAAGCAGTAGCAAGTGCAAGTAATCTTTCCAAAGCAGATGCAGGCAGAGCCGTCGAAGGCATCTTGTCGTCGATTACGTCTGCCCTGGTGAGCGGTGATAACGTGGCCTTGGTGGGCTTCGGTACTTTCCAGGTAAAACAACGTGCGGCACGCAATGGCCGTAACCCAAAGACCGGTGCGACGATCTTTATCCCAGCCAGTAAAGCACCCACATTCAAAGCTGGTAAAGGTCTGAAAGCTGCCGTAAACTAGCGCGTCTTTCGGGCATGGGTGCTTAGCTCAGTTGGGAGAGCGTCGCCTTTACACGGCGGATGTCGGGGGTTCGAGCCCCTCAGCACCCACCAGCTGCGGAGTGGTAGTTCAGTTGGTTAGAATACCGGCCTGTCACGCCGGTGGTCGCGGGTTCGAGTCCCGTCCACTCCGCCATTAATGCAGGGGCGCCGATTCAGGCGCCCTTTTTTTTTGACCTGAGGAGTCCGTCGGACTCCTGTTTTTGATGAGAGTAGAACTGCCAGCATGCTGCAATTAATCAGAGATAAATTAACCGGCTGGGTTGCCGGCATCATAATCGCCGTCATTGCGCTGGCGTTCATTTTTTGGGGCGTCGATCCGCTTTCGGTGGGTGCGACCTGGGCGGCCCGGGTCAATGACATCGAGATCCCGCGGAACGAAGTCAGGCGCGCGGCGCAGGACAGAATCAACCAGTTCCAGGCGCTTTATCAGGACGACATCTCTCCGCTAATGATCGAACAAATACGCAGCAGCGTCCTGGAACGCTATATCAACAACGCCCTGATCAGGAGCAGGGTCAGCAGCAACGGCTATCGGGTATCCGATGCGATGCTCAGTAAATCCATTCGGGCCATGCCGTATTTTCAAATCGCCGGGGAATTCTCGTTAGACAGCTACCTGGCTGGCTTGCGGTCGCAGGGGATTTCAAAAACCCGTTTCGAACATGACCAGAGAAACCAGCTGGAAGTGCTGCAATTGCAGCAGGGTCTGGTCAACAGTTCCTTTGTCACGCCAGGCGAAATGCGGCGTTTCCTGGAGCTACAGGGTGAGGAGAGGGAAGTCTCCCTCCTGAGGGTCGAAGCGAGTGCGTTCGCGGACCTGGTGTCGCCCACCGACGAGGAAATCACTGGCTACTACGATCTCAATGCACAGCGTTTCCTGACCGAGGAGTCTGCTGAAATCGAGTATCTGGAAGTCCGGGCCAGCGATTTTCTGGCTGATGTAGAAGTGGGCGAGCAGGCTCTGCTCGATTTTTACGACACCGTTGCGGCCGGTTACCAGACCGAGGAGCAAAGACGGTCTCGGCATATCCTGATCGCGATCGGCGATAACAGGGACGAAGCAGCGGCGGAAGCCAGGGCAAACGAAGCCCTTGAGCGTGCCCGTGCCGGCGAGGATTTTGCGGCGCTGGTCGCGGTATACACTGACGATGGCGGCACCAGCGCCGATGGTGGCGATCTGGGCTGGTCGTCGCACGAAGATTTTGTCGGGCCGTTCGCCGATACCTTGTTTGCGATGCAAATCGCCGAGCTCGCCGGGCCGGTCAAAACCCGTTTCGGCTATCACGTTATTCTGCTCGATGAAATCATGGCAGCCGATGTGCGGCCGCTTGCGGAAGTGCGGGCTGAAATCGAGGCCGACTACCGTGAGCAACTGGCCGAGGATTTGTATTTCGAAGTCGCCCAGTCTTTAGGTGACGATTCGTTCGCAGCCTACGACGAGTTGCAAAGCGTTGCCGAATTGCTGGGGCTGGAACTGAAAAGCGTCAGTGGATTCACCCGTGCCGGTGGCGGCGAGTTGGGTAGTGACGAGCGGATTGTGAGCGCAGTATTTAGTCCGGAAGTTCTAATCGATGGCCGCAACAGCGATCTGCTCGAGGCCGGTGAGGATGCCCGGGCGATCGTGCTGCGGGTGACGGCGTACCAGCAGGCCGAGACCCGTCCGCTGGCAGAAGTCCGCGAGCAGATCGTCGCATCGCTGGTGAGCGAGCAGACCCGCGTACTCGCACGCTCGGCCGGCAACAGTATCCAAACCGCGGTTGAATCCGGCGCGAGCATGCAGAAACTGGCCGCGGACAACAACGCAAATTATACCGCGCCAAAGAAAGTTACCCGCGGTACGGCCAATATGCCGCGCGTATTGCTGGCAGCGATTTTTTCGGCGCCAAAATCCACGACCGGCCGGCCCTCGGTCGGTGGCATCTCGCTGGCCACTGGCGATTTCACCATTTTCTCGGTGAGCTCGGTAACACCCGGACACCCGGCTGCGCTGACCATCCAGCAATGGAACCAGACCGAGCAGGGTATGGCCACCCAGTTCGGCAATGCCGAGCTGGCTGCTCTAGTGGCGCAATTGCACACAACCGGCAAGGTGAAAATCAACCAGAGGGCTTTTGACGAACTTTCGATTCCACCGGTGGTGCCATAAGCACTTAAACGCCATACGCGCTTTCATAAACAACAATAAAGGCGGCAAGAAAATGACCAAACTCAAACTGCATTGGCAAATTCTGATCGCCCTGGCGCTCGCAGGCATCCTGGGGACCGTGACCGGGACCGATGCGGCATTGTTCGGCGTCACTTACTACTCGGTCTTTGGATTTCTCGGCACGCTGTTTCTCAATGCGCTGAAAATGCTGATCGTACCGCTGATTGCATCGTCGATTATTGTCGGCGTCGCCGGTATCGGCAGCGGCGGCAAACTGGGTCGCATGGGTGGGCGGACCATGGCGTTTTATCTGCTTAGCAGCACACTGGCGATCATTGTCGGCCTGGTGCTGGTCAACATCGTGGAACCCGGCCTGGTCGATGGTGAACCGGCCGGTGAATTGATGGCCTTGTCGGCCGATCCAGCGGAGGTCGCGGCCACGGTCGGCGACAAAGACGTCGGCGATCTGGCCGGGATATTCATTCGCATGGTGCCGGCGAACATCGTCAAGGCCGCCGCGGAAGGCGAGATGCTCGGGCTGATTTTCTTCTGCCTGCTGTTTGGCTATTTCATGACCCAGTTGCGCAAGGAACACGCGCAAACAATGTTCAGTTTCTGGGACTCGATGTTTCACGTGATGATGCGCATGACCCAGTGGGTCATGAAGTTCGCGCCGCTGGGCGTGTTTGGACTGGTCGCCAAAGTGGTGGCCGATACCGGCTTCGATGCCGCCAAACCGCTGCTGGTGTTTACCGGCACCGTCATCGTCGCATTGGCAATTCATGCTTTGGTCACCCTGCCGTTGCTGGTGCGTTTCATCGGCAAGGTAAACCCATGGCGCCTGGTGCGCGCGGTGTCCCCGGCGCTGCTGACTGCGTTCTCGACATCATCATCGTCGGCGACTTTGCCGGTCACGATAGACTGCGTCGAAAAAAACGTCGGTGTTTCCAACCGTACTTCCAGTTTCGTGCTGCCGTTGGGAGCAACGGTCAACATGGATGGCACCGCGTTGTATGAATGTATGGCAGCGCTGTTTATCGCCCAGGCTTACGGCGTGGATCTGAGTTTTACCCAGCAAGTCGTCGTTGTGGTCACGGCTTTGCTGACCTCGATCGGAGTTGCCGGAATCCCGTCCGCTTCGCTGGTGGCGATCGCCATCATACTGGCCGCGGTCGGTTTGCCGATCGAAGCCATCGGTTTGTTATTCGTGTTCGACCGCATTCTCGACATGACCCGCACCAGCGTCAATGTCTTCGGCGACACCTCGTGTGCCGTCGTCGTAGCGCGCCTCGAAGGCGAGACGGGAGGCCTCCTCGCACCGAACCAAATCCCGGCATAGGAGGGCTATCAGGTCAATCCAGGGTCATGCCCACGGTGCTGAAACCGGCGTCGACATATATGATCTCGCCGGTGATACCGGCCGCCAGGTCCGAGCACAAGAACGCAGCCGTATTGCCGACATCGTCAATGGTGATGTTCTTGCGCAATGGCGCGATTGCTTCTACATGGTGCAGCATTTTGCGGAACCCGCTGATCCCGGCGGCGGCCAGCGTTTTGATCGGTCCGGCCGAGATGCCATTGACCCGTGTTCCGCTCGGGCCCACATCGGCCGCGATAAACCGCACCGATGATTCCAGGCTGGCCTTGGCCAGGCCCATGACGTTGTAATGCGGCACGGACTTGACCGCGCCCAGGTAGCTCAGCGTCAGCAGCGCGCCGTTGCGTCCCGCCATCAGCGGGCGTGCCGCCTTGGCCAGCGCGGCAAAACTGTAAGTGGAGATGTCGTGGGCGATCTGGAAGCCCTCTCGATTGATGGCGTCGAGAAAACCGCCCTCGAGCTGGTCGCGCGGCGCGAAACCGACCGAATGGACCAGGATATCAAGACCGTTCCAGCGTTCGCCCAGCGTGGCCATCGCTTGCTCGATGTTGGCATCGGCCGCGACGTCCAGCTCGAAGGTCAGATCGGTATCGAGTTCGGCGCCCATTTTCTCGACCCTGCCCTTGAGTTTTTCGTTCTGGTAGCTCAAGGCCAGTTCGGCGCCTTCACGGCGCATCGCCCGCGCGATGCCCCAGGCGATCGAGCGAGTGCTGGCGAGACCAACGATCAGTGCTTTTTTGCCGGCAAGAAAACCCATGCATAATCTCCAAATTCCTGTTCGGGCCAGAATTCTACCGAAAAATAAAGACACACATTGATTTTTATTGACCCGCAGGAGGGCCTCCAGGCCCGATAGGAGCGGTTCGATTTTGCAGGAGGGCCTTCAAGGCCCGATAAGATCGCATCGATTTTATAGGAGGGCCTTCAGGCCCGACTCAGCCGCCGCTTTGCTTGGTCACATCGATATACATCACCAGCCGCTGCCCCGGGCGCAGTACCCGCTTGCCGTTGAGGCTGTTCCAGCTTTTCAGCTGGTTGACGCTGACCTTGAAGCGCGAGGAAATCTTCCACAGCGAATCGCCCTTGCGTACCGTGTAATTGATCTGCCGTACCCGGCCTTTCGGCGGTCCGCTGCCAATCGACGCCACGTTCTTGCCGCCCCAGATCACCAGTTTGCGACCGACCGACAAGGTGTCGCGCGGCGCCATCCCGTTCCACTTGGCCAGGTTGCGCGTGCTGACCCCGTACTTGCGGGCAATGGTCCACAGCGAATCACCCGGCTGCACCCGGTATAGCGTGCGCTTCGAGCCGCGCGAGCGCGTCATGGTACGCGCCAGGCGAGCATCGGCGCTCAGGGTATAGGCCGCTGCGCTCTTGCTGGCCCTGGGTATCATCAGGTATTTGCCGGCCCGGATCGTGGACCCGCGCAGGTTATTGACCTCGCGAATCAGTTTCTGCGTGGTGTGGAATTTCCGGGCGATCACGCTGAGGCTGTCGCCATTGCGGATGCGATAGCGTTCCCATTGCACCTGTTCCCTGGCCGGCAGCGCGGCGAGATTGCTCTCGAAGGCCGCGGCGGCGTCAACCGGCACCAGCAGCCGGTTCGGCCCGGCCGGGTCGGTTGCCCAGCGGTTGTAGCCGGGGTTCAGCGCATAGATTTCTTCGACCGATACACCGGCCAGATCCGCGGCCAGCGCCAGATCGAGTTGCCCGTGGGTTTTGACGACCGAGAAATAGGGTTGATTGCGGATTCGCATGATGGTCACGCCGTTGCCATCGGGATCGGCGACCAGGCGGGAAACCGCGAGCAGTTTTGGCACGTAGGCCCGGGTTTCCGCCGGCAACCGATGCGCCAGGCTCCAGAAATCGATCGGCTTGCCGGCCTTGCGATTGCGCCGGATCGCGCGATGCACATTGCCTTCACCCGAGTTATAAGCGGCGATCGCCAGCAACCAGTCGTTATCGAACTGTTTGGCCAGCGCTTCCAGGTAATCCAGCGCGCCGCGCGTGGATTCGATGATGTCGCGGCGACCGTCGTACCACCAGTCCTGTTTCAGGCCGTACCGGCGGCCCGTGGCCGGGATAAACTGCCAAAGACCCGCGGCGCGCCCGTGCGAATACGCAAACGGGTCATAAGCGCTTTCGACGATCGGCAGCAGGGCGATTTCCATTGGCATGCCGCGCGCGGCAATCTCGTTGGCAATATGGTGGAGATAACGGCTCGAACGGGTAAAAACGCGATCGAGGTAAGCCTGGTGTTTGCGATACCAGTCGAGCTGCGCGTCAATGGCCCGCTGCTCGCTGTCGGCAAGCTGATAACCGGCGCGGATGATATCCAGCGTATCGGGCAGGGCATCGACCGCCCAGTCGGGGATCATCGGCTGGGTCACATCGACGATATGAATGGTCTGTACGCTGGTGAAAGTGACCAGGTCCGCGGCCGGCTCGACCGCTTCCAGCGGCGGCGATGGCAGGTTCTGGCTTAGCGTACTGGCGTCATCCTTGATCTGGGTCTGGCTGCAGGCTGACAACAACACAGCCAGCGCGCCCAAATTTATCAATCCTTTGTTCAAACCATCTCTCCTGTGTGACTCATTCATGCAAAGCCGTCTTGCCAACGGCGGATTTCGGCAAATACTTCGACCGGACCCGCGATTCATGGCCGGCCCGTTCATTGGCTGCCAGCCATTTTCCCCAATCTGCTTGCGATTTGACGGTACTGGCCTGCAAAAATCACATGTTCTGCGCCAATAGATCGGCGGTTTTGGGCTCATTAAACCCGGTGTTATGACAAATTTCCATGATTTGCAGGTTGTCTGCCCATATCGGGTTCACAGTTTGACAAAAAGGGGCAGATTTGTTTTTCCGAAAAAAAAGGGGCCGGATTTGTATTGCGCCGTCCGACCCCTCCCCAGCCGGGCTTCCACGAGGTCTGACCACCACCACCATTTCAGGTTATCCTTGCCCGCATGTCACGTCCGCAAAGCGTTTTTGAGTGGTTGGAACGGCCGTTGGGCCAGACTTTGCTGGCCGTCGAGACCGAAATCGCCGAGCGCTGCCTAGGCCAGGTGTTTGGTTTTCAGGCGATCCAGGTGGGTCGCTGGGGGAGCGCCGACCAGTTCAGCCGCAGCAGCCGGACCCGCCGTTACACGGTCTTGAGCAACCACGCTGGCGATGGCGTAAACCTGGTCAGCCCCGCGGACGCACTGGCGCTGGCCAGCGATTCGGTGGACGCGGTGATCCTGCCGCATACGCTGGAAACCGAAGCCGACCCGCACGAGGTCCTGCGCGAGGCCGAGCGGGTGCTGTCCGGTGAAGGCCACTTGCTGGTCTTCAGCTTTAACCCGACCAGTCTTTGGGGGATTCGCCACCGGCTCAGTAACCGGCGATTTCCGCCCGGCATCAACCGCCTGGTATCCGAACACCGCCTGCGCGACTGGTTGCGGCTGCTGGGGTTTGAGGTATTGTCCGTCACCGGCTATTGTGCCGGGCTACCGAGTAACGCCCCGGCATGGCTGCGCGACAGCAAGCTCAACCAGCCGACCAGCAATGGGGTTTTGAAGCTGATGGCCGGCGCCTTTTGCCTGCTTGCGTGCAAACGGGTATTTACCGCGACCCGGATCATGCCGGGACAAAAAAGGAGACGACGGGTGCTGGCCGGACTGGCCGAACCCTCGACCAGGATTTCGACTTGAGCACAGTAACGATTTACACCGACGGCGCCTGCCGCGGCAACCCGGGTCCGGGTGGCTGGGGCGTGTTGATGATGACCCGGGGCAAGGAAAAGACCCTGTCCGGCGCAGAGCCGGAGACCACCAACAACCGCATGGAGATCCAGGCCGCCATCGAAGCGCTGAGCGCGCTCAAGCGCGGCTGCAAGGTCGTGTTGTACACCGATTCCAGGTACGTCAAGGACGGCATCAACGAATGGTTGCCGAACTGGAAGGCGCGCGGCTGGAAAACCAGTAACCGCAAACCGGTCAAGAACGAAGACCTGTGGCGCGAGCTGGACCGCGTCGTGGCGCAGCACCAGGTAGACTGGCACTGGGTCCGCGGCCACAGCGGCGTGCCCGGCAACGAGCGCGCCGATGAACTCGCCAACGCAGCGGTCGACGCGATGTTGAACGGCGCTTGAACGGCGGATAAACCGGGAAAGGAACGCCAGCATGCGACAGATCGTCCTCGATACCGAAACCACCGGGCTGGAGCCGTCGCTCGGCCACCGGATCATCGAAATTGGTTGTGTGGAGATGATCAACCGGCGCGCCAGCGGCAAAACCTTTCACCACTACCTGAACCCGCAGCGCGAAATAGACCCGGGCGCGGAGGAAGTCCACGGGCTGAGCAACGAATTTCTCGAGGACAAACCGCTGTTTGCCGATATCGTCGACGAATTCCTGGAATTCGTCCACGGCGCCGAACTGATCATTCACAACGCGCCGTTCGATATCGGTTTCCTGAACAAGGAGCTGGAACTCGCCGCGCACGAAAAGCGCATCGAAGACATCTGCAATGTGCTGGACACGCTGGTCCTGGCGCGGGCTATGCATCCGGGTCAGCGCAACAGCCTGGATGCACTGTGCAAGCGCTACCGGATCGACAACTCTGACCGCGAACTGCACGGGGCGTTGCTGGATGCGCGCATCCTGGTGGATGTTTACCTGAGCATGACCGGCGGGCAGGCCGCGCTGTCGCTGGACAGCGAAGGCCAGCCAGGGCAGACCGGCATGACCGGGCAAAACGCCACCGCCGCGAAAATAGACCGGGCCGGCCTCAAACTGGTGGTGGTCAAGGCCGATGACGAAGAACTGGCGGCGCACGAAGCGTGTCTCGAGACGATCGAGACAGCCAGCGAACATGGCGTCCTGTGGAATAAATAAAAAAAAAGGAAACCATGGACCTGGAAAACCTGAAAATCGGTGTCATTGGACTCGGCTACGTCGGCCTACCACTCGTTGTGGAACTGGACCGCCATTTCCACACGATCGGCTTCGACGTCAACAAAGAACGCATCGCGGAACTCGATGCCGGCCATGATTCAACGCTCGAGGTCGACGACGCCGACCTTAAAAATGCCGGCGAGCTGAGTTTCACGACCGACCCCAAAGACCTCGCCGGCTGCAACTTTTTCATCGTCACCGTGCCCACGCCGATCGACCGCCACAAACGCCCCGACTTGCAACCGCTGATCAGCGCCAGCGCAACCATCGGCGCCGTCATGCAAAAAGGCTCGGTGGTGGTCTACGAGTCCACCGTCTACCCCGGTGCGACCGAAGAAGTCTGTGTGCCGCAACTGGAAAAAGCATCGGGTCTCAAGTTCAACAAGGATTTTTTTGTCGGTTACAGCCCGGAGCGGGTCAACCCCGGCGACCAGACCCATCGGCTGCCGGACATCATCAAGATCACCTCGGGTTCGACCCCCGAAACGGCTGATTTTATCGACTCGGTTTACCGGACCATCATCACGGCCGGCACCCACAAAGCATCGAGCATCCGCGTCGCCGAAGCCGCCAAGGTCATCGAGAACACCCAGCGCGACGTCAACATCGCGCTGGTCAACGAACTGGCGTTGATTTTCAACCGCATGGGTATCGACACCCAGGAAGTCCTCGCGGCGGCCGGCAGCAAGTGGAATTTTCTGAATTTCACGCCCGGGCTGGTCGGCGGCCAT
Organism: Pseudomonadota bacterium; assembly: GCA_022572885.1. Lineage (NCBI taxonomy): Bacteria > Pseudomonadati > Pseudomonadota > Pseudomonadota bacterium. The sequence goes on from JACZVC010000032.1 coordinate 24,579, forward strand.
TGCATCGGCGTGGATCCGTATTACCTGACCCACAAGTCGCAGGAAATCGGTTACCACCCGACGATGATCCTCGCCGGCCGCCGGATCAACGACAACATGGGCCTTTATGTCGCTGCCGAAGTGATACGCCTGATGATCGCGAAACGCATCCACCTGGTCGGTGCCCGCATCCTGGTGATGGGCCTGACCTTCAAGGAAAATTGCCCGGATGTACGCAACACCCGCGTGATCGATGTCGTCAACGAGCTGAGCAATTCTCATGCGCAGGTCGATGTTCACGATCCCTGGGTGGACGCCGCGCAGGCGAAGGCCGAATATGGCCTCCAGATGATCGCCGAGCCCGAGGCGGGCGTTTACGATGCGATCGTTCTCGCGGTCGCGCACCGGCAGTTCAAAGAACTGGGCGCAGAAAACATCCACCGCTACGGTCGCGAGCCGCACGTGCTGTACGACATCAAACACCTGTTAGCGGCCACCGACGTGGACGGCCGCTTATGAAAATACTGGTCACCGGCGCAGCCGGCTTCATCGGCTCCTTCGTAGCGCGCAAGTTGCTCGACCGCGGCGACACCGTCGTCGGTCTGGACAACTTGAACGATTACTACGATGTCGCATTGAAAAAAGCCCGCCTGGCCAGGCTGCAAAGCAAAGAAAAATTCGGATTCATCAAACTCGACATCGTCAACCGACCAGTCATAGAAAAACTTTTTGCCCAACAAAAGTTCGATCGCGTGGTCCATCTCGCCGCCCAGGCCGGCGTCCGCTACTCGATCGAAAACCCGCACGCCTACATCGACAGCAACATCGTCGGTTTCCTCCACATCCTCGAAGGTTGCCGCCATCACGACATCAAACACCTGGTCTACGCCTCGACCAGCTCGGTCTACGGCGCCAACACCGACATGCCGTTCACCGTCCGCCAGAACGTGGACCACCCGCTGTCGCTCTATGCGGCCAGCAAGAAAGCCAACGAGCTGATGGCGCACACCTACGCCAGCTTGTACCAGCTCCCGGTGACCGGCCTGCGCTTTTTCACGGTCTACGGCCCCTGGGGCCGCCCCGACATGGCCTTGTTCCTGTTCACCAAGAACATCCTGGCCGGCAAACCCATCGACGTCTTCAACCATGGCCACCACAAACGGGACTTTACTTTCATCGACGACATCGCCGAAGGCGTGGTCCGTTCGCTGGACAAGATCGCAACCCCCAACCCGCTGTGGATCTCCGACCACCCCGACCCCGGCACCTCGTTCGCGCCGTACCGGATATACAACATCGGCAACAACCAGCCGGTCGAGTTGCTGCACTACATCGAGGTGCTGGAAAAATGCCTGGGCCGCAAGGCCGAAAAAAACCTGTTGCCCTTGCAGCCTGGCGACGTGCCCGACACCTACGCCGATGTCGCCGACCTGGTCGATGAAACCGGTTACAAACCGGAAACCACGGTCGAAGAGGGCGTCCGCCGCTTCGTCGAATGGTACGCGGAGTACTACGAGGTGGATCTGGACGCCTCCGCATGAAAAACACCAGTGATCACAACCTCGCCCGGTCGCCAGGCTGGCTGGCCCTGCAAGGGCACGCGCAGCGCCTCGCCAAAGCGCCGCTCAAAGACCTGCTGACCCAGGCCGGTCGCCACCACGAGTACTCCGTGCAGGCTTGCGGCCTGGTCATGGATTTCAGTCGCCAGCGCCTCGACCGGGACACGCTGGATGCATTGTTGTCGCTGGCCGAGGAACGCCAGCTCGAGTTCTGGCGCGAGAATTTATTCGCCGGCGAGGCGGTCAACAACACCGAAGGCCGCGCCGCCATGCACATGGCCCTGCGCGCAACGCCGGACGACGACTACCACGTCAACGGCGAAGACCTGTTGCCGGGGGTACACGCCGAACTTGAGCGCATCGGGAAATTCGTCAAGGCGATCCACGATGGCAAGCTCACCGGCAGCAACGGCAAGCCGCTGCGCCAGGTCGTCAACATCGGCATCGGTGGCTCCGATCTCGGTCCCGCCGTCGCTTATCGGGCCTTGCACGATTTCCGCCACCGCCAGATGCATTGCCATTTCGTCTCTGCAATCGACGGCCAGGAACTGCACGATCTCACGCAAAGCCTCGACCCCGCGGAAACCCTGTTCATCATTTGCTCGAAGACTTTCACCACCGCCGAAACCATGGCCAATGCACACCGCGCACGAGCCTGGCTAAGCGGCGAACTGGGCGAGGCCGCGATCGCAAAGCAGATGGCCGCCGTATCTGGCAACCAGGAAGCGATGGTCCAATTCGGCATAGCCCCCGAGCTGCGCTTTTCGATCTGGGACTGGGTCGGCGGGCGTTACTCTTTGTGGTCGGCGGTCGGCCTGGCGCTGGCGCTGGGTATCGGCATGGAACACTTTCGCGCCATGCTAAAAGGCGCGCGCGATATGGACCGCCACTTCCGCGATACGCCGCTCAACCAGAACCTGCCCGCGCTGGCCGCATTGATCGACATCTGGAACATCAACTTCCAGGACAGCCACAGCCTGGTCGTGCTGCCCTACACGCAGCGCCTCGCCCGCCTGCCCGATTACCTGCAACAGTTGTTCATGGAGAGCCTGGGCAAGGCCACGACCCGCGATGGCCAGCCCGTCAGCCACCGCACCGGCACGATGCTTTTCGGCGGCGCCGGCTCCGACGCCCAGCACGCCTTCATGCAACTGCTGCACCAGGGCACCGAAAGTTTCGCCGCCGAATTCCTGGTGCCGGCCGATCTCGGTCTCGACGACGCCGAGCTCAACGCCTTGAACCAGGCCAACGCGCTGGCCCAGGCCGAGGCGCTGGCGGCAGGCTGTGAAGCCGGCGCGCATGACTCGCAACCGGGCAATCATCCCTCCACGGTGATAGCCTTCGAAAGCGTGACCCCGACGATGCTCGGCAGCTTGCTGGCGTTTTACGAGCACCGCGTGTTTTCATCGGCGATGATCTGGGGGATCAACCCCTTCGACCAGTTCGGCGTCGAACTCGGCAAGAAACTGGCCAGGGGGCAAAAGGACTGAAGGAACAGGAATTAAGGAACGACACCGTGACCCGCAAAGGAATCATTCTCGCCGGCGGCACCGGCACGCGCCTGCACCCGCTGACCTACGCGGTCAGCAAACAGTTGATGCCGGTCTATGACAAGCCGCTGATCTATTACCCGCTGGCGACCTTGATGCTCGCCGGCATCCGCGAGCTGCTGCTGATCACCACGCCCGACGACCAGCCGGCGTTCTACAAGCTGCTTGGCGATGGCAGCCAGTGGGGGTTGACCCTCAACTACGCCAGCCAACCCAATCCCGACGGCATCGCCCAGGCGCTGGTGATCGCCAAAGAATTCCTCGCCGGCGCACCATCGGCACTGGTCCTCGGCGACAACATCTTCTTCGGCCACGGCCTCGCCGACACCTTCCGACGTGCCATGGGAAACGACGGCGCCAGTATTTTCGCCTACCGGGTCAACGACCCGCAGCGCTATGGCATCGCCGTGTTCGACAAACAAGGCGCACTAAGCGATATAGTCGAAAAACCGAAGGAATATCTTTCTGACTTCGCCATTACGGGGTTGTACTTTTACGATGCGGACGCACCCGCGATGGCCGTCGCGCTCAAGCCCTCGGCGCGCGGCGAACTCGAAATCACCGATCTGAACAAAGCCTATCTCGCCGCCGGCAAACTCCACGTCGCAAAACTCGGCCGCGGCACCGCCTGGCTGGATACCGGCACCCATGAATCGTTAATGGCGGCCGCCGATTTCGTGCGTGTCATCGAAGACCGCCAGGGTTTGAAAGTCTGTTGCCCAGAGGAAATCGCCTGGCGGCTGGACTACATCGACGACCGCGACCTGATGGCGCTGGCCGCACCGCTGATGCAAAATAGCTATGGCCGTTATCTCGAGCGCCTGGTCAAACACGGCAAGGACTGATGGAAGTCATCGCCACCAAAATTCCCGATGTGCTGTTGCTAAGACCGACGGTGTTCGAAGACGGCCGCGGGTTTTTCATGGAAACCTTCAACGCCGAAAATTTCGCCGCCCACGGCCTGCCCACCGAGTTCGTCCAAGACAACCACAGCGGCTCGTCGCATAACGTGTTGCGCGGCCTGCATTACCAGGTCAAAGAACCCCAGGGCAAGCTGGTGCGGGTGACCGCCGGGGTGGTGTTCGATGTCGCCGTGGACTTGCGCCGCGATTCAAAGACCTTCGGCCACTGGGTCGGCGAAAACCTGTCGGCTGCAAACCGTCAGATCACGTGGATACCCCCCGGTTTCGCGCACGGTTTTTACGTGCTCAGCGTATGGGCCGAGGTCCAGTACAAATGCACGACGCCGTATCGCCCCGAATACGACCGCGCCCTGCGCTGGGACGACCCGGACATCGGCATCGCCTGGCCGTTAACCGAAGGGCAACCGCCGGCGCTGTCCGACAAGGATGCCTCGGCGCCATTGCTAAAAGACATAAAGACGGAGCTGTTCTGATGCGCGTGCTGGTGACCGGTGGCGATGGCCAACTGGCGCGGGCACTGAAGCGAACGCCGCCGCAAAAAATCGAGCTATGGGCGCCGAATCGCGCCGAACTCGATATCTGCGATAAAGCCAAGCTGGCCGGCCAGCTCGACGACTTCCACCCCGATCTCATCGTCAACACCGCCGCCTGGACCGATGTGGACCGTGCGGAACAGCAACCGGACAAGGCCAGCCAGGTCAACACAGCCGCGGTGGGAGGTCTGGGCGACCTGTGCGCGGACCGCGATATCCGCATTATCCACTTGTCCACCGATTACGTCTTCCCCGGCACCGCCAACAAACCCCACCAGCCGAACGACCCCACCCGGCCGCTCAACCAATACGGCAAAAGCAAGCGCAAGGGCGAGGAACTGCTGCTGGCCTCAGGCGCCGACTGCCTGATCATCCGGACCGGCTGGCTGTATGCGCCCTGGGGGCACAATTTTCTGACCAGCATGCGCAAGCTGATGGTGGAAAAACTGAAGCTGCAGATCGTCAGCGACCAGACCGGTACGCCGACCAGCGTGCTGGACCTGGCGCCAGTGATCTGGCAACTCGCCCGGGAAAAAGACCCGGGGAAAGACCATGTACAGATCATGCACTGGACCAACTCAGGAACAGCCACCTGGTTCGAGTTCGCCTTTGCGATACGCAAAGCGCTGATGGCGACAGACCTGCTGGAGTATCCACCGGCGCTGGAGAAAATCAGCTCGATGGACTACGCGGCACAGCACGGCGACATCGCCCACCGGCCCCATTACAGCGTGCTCGATGCGACGGAAAGCTATCGAAAGCTCGGCAAAACGGCCGCAGATTGGCATGATGCCCTGCACCGCGTCGTGGAAAACATCTAGATGAAACTACTGGTCACCGGCGGCGCCGGTTTTATCGGCGTCAACTTCGTGCGCCACTGGCTGGACAAACATCCGGCATCGGCAGTCGTCGTCCTCGATGCACTGACCTATGCCGGCAACCGCCAAAGCCTGGCCGACCTCGAAGACAATGCGCAGTTCGAATTCGTCCACGGCGACATCCGCGACCAGGAACTGGTCGAAAAACTGTTGCACGACAAGAAACTCGATACGGTAGTCCACCTGGCCGCCGAATCGCACGTGGATCGCTCGATCCTCGGCCCCGACGCGTTTATCGAGGCCAACATCATCGGTACCCACAGCCTGCTGAAGGCGGCGAAGAATATTTGGGGCAAAAACGACTACGCCGATTGCCGCTTCCACCATGTCTCGACCGATGAAGTGTATGGTTCCTTGCAACCCGACGAGGCGCCGTTTACCGAAGGCCACCCCTACCGGCCCAATTCCCCCTACGCCGCGAGCAAGGCCGCCGCCGACCACCTGGTGCGCGCCTATCACCACACCTACGGCCTGCCGGTGACCATCAGCAATTGCTCGAATAACTACGGCCCCTACCAGTTTCCCGAGAAACTGATCCCGTTGTTCCTGATCAACGCGCTGCACGGCAAACCGTTGCCGATCTATGGCGACGGCCTGCAGGTACGCGACTGGCTGCACGTCGCGGTTCACTGCGAAGCGCTGGAAAAAATCCTCGAGAGCGGCGAGATCGGCAGGGTGTACAACATCGGCGGCGATGCCGAGACCGACAACCTCAGCGTGGTCAAAACACTCTGCAAGCTGCTGGACAATGCCTTTAGCCGCTGGCCCGACCTGGCCGAGCGGTTCCCCGACGCCCCCGCGGCCAGCGGCGATGCCAGCATCGACCTTCTGCAAACTGTCGACGACCGCCCCGGCCACGATCGCCGCTACGCCATCGACTCGACCCGCATCAGAACCGAACTGGACTTCGATTCAGCGATCAGCTTCAAAATAGGCCTGACCAGCACCGTAGACTGGTATCTCGGAAACGAACCCTGGTGGCAACAACTCTTGTAGGTGGGCCTTCAGGCCCGATAAAACCCCCACCACCCCCCAATGGTCAATATTTCTCAATATAGACATAAATCAATCACTTAGGCATTATTGCCAACAAACGTCGTAAAGAGACCGCAAACACCCCCACCCACCCCAAGAAAAAGGAACCATGATCCAAAATGTACTCATCGTATGCATCGGCAACATTTGCCGCAGCCCAATGGCCGCGGCGATGCTGAAAAACGCCCTCGGCGAACAATCCGATGTTAGTCTGGGCTCTGCCGGTCTCGGCGCAATGGTCGGCCATCCCGCCGATGACCACGCCATCGCGCTAATGCAGGAGCGAGGCCTCGACATCACCGATCACCGCGCCCGGCAACTGGAACCGGCCCTGATCAAAGCGGCGGACCTGGTCCTGATCATGGAATCCGGCCACCGCCAGAGGATCAGCGAGCTTGAACCGGCGACCCGGGGCAAGGTATACCGCCTGTGCGAGTGGACCGATGAAGATGTGCCCGACCCGTATCGGCAAGCACGAGCAGCGTTCGAAGAAGCACTGGTCCTGATCGAAAAAGGCGTCACGGACTGGACCGAGAAAATCAACATACAAGCAGGATGAGAAAAACCAAATGAGAAACCTTGCAGAAACAACACGATGAAGCGCAAATTATTATTTAATGGCAATCATAATGACTAAAACAATGAAGAAAACATGGCCATGCGCAAAGTTCCTCCATGCATCAAGCCTTGTCGTGATTATCGCTCTGGCTGGTTTTCCCGAATCTCCAGCAAAGGCGCAACAACCGACCCAGGAGCAGTTGCGCGCATTGCAATCACTCGACCCCGATGCGGCGCAGGAATTACGGGACCGGCTCAGGGGGCTCACGGCCGGTCAGCAACAGGCGCTTGAATTCCCCGACACAATGGTCCCGGCCAGCGACACGCGGCCGACCGATCCGAAAGTCAAGAAGCCAACGATTTCGGCAAATAGCGAAATTGTCGTTGCTTTTGAGATCAAACCAGACCTGATTGATGAAAATAATCCGAACGCCACATTAA
>JACZVC010000033.1 GCA_022572885.1 Pseudomonadota bacterium
ACCCACAGACGCGCTCTCGAGATTGTATCGCTCGATCTACTGAGACAGTTCGCGGCGGATCTGAACTGACAGCCGACAAAATATGGTGCCGGTTGAACTGGCACCGTAATCGTCTTTGCTCGTAACAGTCTGTTTTATATGGCGCGCCCTCACTTAACTTGCCATCAAGCGTCGCAGAAGTACGTGGAAACGCGTCGCAACCCTACGTTTTGGATTATCCAGCCGGCCGGTACGGTTGAACGGTGCAAACTAGATTTAGCAATACCGAATATGCCCTCTGAAATAAATCATTTGAATCATCCCCGAAAACAGATCATATTTGCGTTCCATGCTCACGGTTAGGTGAACTACTATGACCATGATGGACAGCGTTGTAGCCCCGGTCCGTATTTCGCATCGTATCGTCGCGTTGGACGTTCTCAGGGGCTTTGCCTTGCTGGGTATTCTGGTAATAAATATCCAGGCTTTCGCCATGGTTGGAGCGGCCTACCTCAACCCCACGGCCTATGGCGATTTGACGGGCATCAACCTCTGGCTGTGGGCTGGAAGCCATCTGATGGCGGATCAAAAATTCGTGAGTATCTTCTCTATGATGTTTGGCGCCGGCATATTGTTGATGACAGAGAATTTTCAATCAAAAGGTAAAAGCGCCGCTGCCTACCATTATCGACGCACCATTTTGTTGATCCTGTTTGGCTGGCTCCACGCTCATTTTCTCTGGTATGGCGATATTCTTTTTGCATACGGTGTGTGCGGTTTGATCGTGTACTTATTGCGAAATCTCACACCGACCAGGTTGATGGTTATCGGACTGTTCACCATGGCGGTTTCCACCCTCATTTATCTACTCATGCAATTCTCATTACCGCACATGCCGCCACAAGCTATCGACAGCATCATGGCCAGCTGGCTGCCAAGCCAGGAATTGATCCAACAGGAAGTGGCGAGTTACCAGGGCGGCTGGGTGGAACAAATGGCCCACCGACATCCCGCTGCCACGTTATTCGAGACCCAGATTTTCTTGGTATGGGCGGCGTGGCGAGCCGGGGGTTTGATGCTTGTCGGCATGGCGTTTTATAAGTGGGGAATTCTCAGCGCCAAACGCTCGACGCGTTTCTATCAGAGACTCGCGGTTAGCGGGTTACTCATAGGAATTCCGATAGTGGGGTTGGGTCTATACCAGAATTTCGCCCATGATTGGAGTTTGCAGTACTCCTTCTTCCTGGGGAGTCAATACAACTACTGGGGCAGTCTTTTTATCGCATGGGCTTATATCGGCTCCATCATGTGGTTCTGTAAAAGCGACGGTTTCACACGTTTGAAAAACGCTTTGGCTGCGGTAGGCCGCACAGCGTTCAGCAATTACATCCTGCAAACTGTACTCTGCACCTTCATATTCTACGGTCATGGCTTTGGGCTCTTCGGCACGCTCCAACGATGGCAACAATATGCGATCGTGGTCCTCGTATGGCTATTTCAGCTCTGGGTCTCCCCGCTTTGGCTGAGGTATTTCAAGTTTGGTCCGCTGGAATGGATGTGGCGCAGTCTCGCTTATGTCCGGGTCCAACCAATGCGAATCAGCGGTTAGCGGAAAATGTTCCATAGGCGCTGACGGCGTACACAGACAGCTTTGGGTTGCGGTTTCAACCGGTCGACGCAACACTTTGTCTAAAACACAGAAGATGGCGTGCACGCCAATGAATCAAAGGACTCGTCGAGGTTTCGTGACGGCAGAGAAAGCGAAGTTGTGGGACCGCTGGAAGCGAGCAGGGGCGCTGAAGTCGGTTGGGCGAGCAATTGGCGAACCTTCATCGTTTGTTGATCACCAGTTGGTCCCGCACGGGGGGATCGAAACCCCAGGAGAGAGGATTAACGCATGTGTTGCGTCGACTGGTTGAAATCGCAGTCGAAAGCGGACATTCCGGACCACACAATCACTGCGCAATCAGGCTCGATTGATACATGTGGGTAGCGTGTAAAGTCCAGTTTGAGATTGCCAGAAATTTGAGAATGGCGATTTGTCTACATTATGTCTACATGCGTTCTAGAATATTTCTAAAATCACCATATAGATCACATAAGTCATTGAAAAATATGGTGCCGGAAAGAGGAGTCGAACCCCCGACCTTCGCATTACGAATGCGCTGCTCTACCAACTGAGCTATTCCGGCAATGTTCGGGTTGCAGCCGTTTTCGGCCGATGCTGGGCGCGAAGTATAAAAAATGCCCGCGCTGCGGGCAATCCTGAATCTCAATTCAGCCTATTCAGGGCCGGGACAGGCCGGCCGGACTAGGTTTCCTTGAGATTCCTGATCCTGATCACCAGGTCGATTTCTGCAACCTCGGTGCCAGCCGGCGGCAGGGGCAGGTCATGCACGCGAATCGCGTCGATGTCGGTAATCTCACCACTGTCCAGGTTATAAAAATGGGCATGGTTTTCGGTGTTCGAGTCGTACAGCGTGCGCTCGCCCTCCACTTTGATGGGACGAACCAGGTCATTTTTGGCGAACAGGTTCAAGGTGTTATAGACGGTCGCCTTGGACACCGCCGAACCCACCTTCTGCAAGGTTGCGAGTATCTGGTCGGCCGATAAATGCTGCGGTCTGGCCAGCAATACGGCCGCGATTTCCATCCGCTGGCGAGTCGGCATGATCCCGCTGTCGTTTAACAGCCGCCGCAAACTGACGGTATCCATCGTTTTGGCCTTCCGATTTGTCATCGGCTGATTATAAGCGGCCTGGCCGGGTATGGCTACGCGGCCTGCGGCAAGGCGAAATCACCCACTGGCAAACTCAGCTCGCTGCCGCACATCAATTCCGCCAACAACCGTGCCGTACCGGTCGCCAGGGTGATGCCCAGGCGGTAATGGCCGCTCGCCAGGTACAGGCCCTGGAAAACGGCCTCAGTTCGCCAATATAGGGCACATCGCTGGCGCTGGCGGGTCGCAGACCGCACCAGTGTTCCACCGCGCGCTGGCCCTCGAGTGCCGGCAACCGTGTCCCGGCGAACTCGCTGAGCGTCTTCGCCGCCGCCTACGATCAGTACATTGGTTTTTGCGCGCACAAAAATCAGCCTGTTGGAATACAAACTCTATGCTATCACGCTGAAACCGGCTGCCGACGCCAGATAGTAAGCTGTGCGCTGCAAGCGGATAGCAACAGAATCAGTGGCATGAAAAACCGTTCCTCTTGTTATGGCATGACCTTGATCGAACTGCTGCTGGTGGCCAGTGTCGTTGCCATTTTACTCGCCAACGCCATCCCGTCATTTCGCGAAATGATCATGGACAACAGGCAAACAGCAGCGATCAATGAACTGGTCGGAACCATACAGTTTGCCCGTGGCGAGGCTGCCAAGAGAAACCGGGAAGTGGTCCTTTGTCCTTCCGGTGGCGGCAGGCAGTGCACGGCGGATCCGTGGAACCTGGGCTGGCTGGTTTTTGCCAATCTCGATCTGGACAGCCCCGCCCGCCTCGACCAGGACGAACCGCTGCTTTATGTTAAATCAGCACGCGAGGGACTGAAAATAACCGCAAACCGCCGGGTTTTTCGCTTCCGGCCGCTGGGTGTGCGCAGTGTAAATGGCACGGTGACCTTTTGCGATTCACGCGGCGCGCAATCCGCGCGCGCCGTGATCATCAGTTATACCGGGCGTCCCCGGGTTTCCGACCGCGACCCGAGCAACAAGCGCTTGATTTGTCACTAATTTTCACCGTTTGTCGGCGTGAGCCGGCCGATCATCGGGTTACTGGTCCATGGCGCTTGATTTGTCATTAGACTGCGTAGCCATGAACAGGCACAAGTCCAATGGATTCACCTTGCTGGAATTGATGGTCACGATGTTCGTGGTGGCGATCCTCATTAGCGTTGGTGTTCCCGGTTTTGTCAGAACCATTCAAACCAGCCGGATGGCGAGTTCGACCAATGACCTGGTCACGTCGATTCACAGGGCGCGATCCGAGGCGGTCAAACGGCGGGTGCCGGTGACGCTGTGTGCGAGCAACAACCCTTTGGCGCCCGCACCGACCTGCAACGTCGGCGGCAACATGGTCGGTTGGGTCGTGTTTGTTGACGATGCCGATATCGATGGTAACGGACAACCGGATGGCAATATCGTGATCGATCCAGGCGAGATTATTTTAGAAGCTCACCCAGCGCTGCCAGCACAACTCACGGTCAGTTCCGACGCCGCCTATATATCGTTTACGCCGAATGGCTTTCGCCGCAACGGACCCCTTGGACCCGCTGCAACGATGATTTTGTTTTGCGACGCTCGCGGCAATGTCAGCCAGGGCAGCTCTGGCTCTGCAGCACGCATGTTGATGATTCAGGTCACCGGCCGACCACAGGTTGGCCGGGATGTCGACGATGTTAATTTCGCCCTGGCTCAGTTGGGTGCCAGCTGTCCTTAAAGGGAGCGTCTTGCGAATGAAAATTTCTCATAAAAAATACAGCAAACGCGCAAACCGCCGGATACGGGGCTTCTCCTTGGTCGAATCGATGGTTGCGCTGGTGGTTTTGTCGGTCGGCTTGCTTGGGGTAGCCCGGATGTATGTTTACAGCCTGCAAAACGGCCGCACAGCCTTGCTCAATAGCCAGGCTGTCATTCTGGCGGCCGACATGGCTGACCGGATCCGCGCGAACCGCACCGCTCGTAATGACTATGCGGGCGCCGCCGCTAATTTTGCCTGCATCAATGGCGGCGTGGATTGCACGCCGACACAAATGGCGGCCAACGATCTCCTGGTGTGGCAGGCAGAAGTCGCCAACGCGCTTCCCAATGGGCAAGCGACGATAGCGGTCAATGTCGCCACCTTGCCGACGACTTTTGTTATCACGGTTGTCTGGAACGATGCGGGCAGTGCCCTACCGGCCCAATATCAGTTGACGGTGCAGATATGAAGCAGCGGATTCGCATTCTTCGCACTCAGCCAGGTATGAGCCTGATCGAACTGATGATCTCCTTGCTGATCGGCAGCGTTTTGATGGTTGGCGCCGTCACCATTTTTGTCAAAAGCAAGGACACCTATCGCCTCAATGAGACCATGGGCCGGATCCAGGAAAATGCGCGATTGGCCCTGGCCATGTTGGGTCCCGACATGCGCCTGGCCAGTTTCTGGGGAAGAGGCAGCGATGCCGGGGTTATTGCTGGCGGAGCCGGGCAAAACGATGTAATACCCGCGGGTCTGGCCGTCGCCGGTTCCTGTCGGCAAAACTGGGCAATCGACGTCGATCTCGCGATCGAAGGCGCGAACAACAATTTCCCCTATGCCGGCTGCCCGCCATTTGGCAATGGGGCACAACCAACGGCTGACGTCATCGTGACCCGGCATGCCAGCAGTGCTCCGGTAGCAGCGGCGACAGCGGGCAGAATACAGGTTTTTTCGATGCGCATGGGGGGGTCGCTATTTGCAGACGGCGTAATTCCGGCGGCACCGCCCGGCAGCATATCGCGGGTAGCAAACCTCATCACGCACGCCTACTACGTCAGTCAGGATTCCGGGCCCGGGCCGGTGCCGTTCGGTTCGGGAGTTGGCGTTCCGTCACTGCGGCGAAAAGCGCTGGTTCCGGGGCCGTTGGTCCAAGACCAGGAAATCAGCCCGGGCATTCAGGATCTCCAGGTTCAGTTCGGCGTGGATACCAACATCGTTGGCTCTGCTTTCAGAGGTTCCGTGAATCGCTGGGTCGATCCGGGGGACCCGCTCATCGACCCTCTGTCGGGAGGCTTCAATCCAAACGCCAAGATCGTTGCGGTCAAGATCTGGCTCCTGGTCAGGGCCGAAAGACCGGAACCCGGCTTTATCAATACCACCAACTATGTCTATGCGGATCAAAACGTGACTTTTAACGACAATTTCAGACGCTTGCTGGTCAGTGAAACCTACCAGTTGCGCAACACCTGGGTGAATTAACGGAGCCAGGCGATGGACAGAAAAATAATGAACATCACAGTTAACCGAAAGCAAAACGGCGCGGCGCTGATCGTTGGCCTCGTGCTGCTGATGGTCCTGACGCTGCTCGCGATATCGAGCATGACGAGCTCGACAACCGAGGTCGCAATGGCGCAGAACGCGCAGTATACGCAGAATGCATTTCAGTCGGCAGAAACCGGTATCGGTCTTGCGATCGCCAGCAGCAACTGGAGCACCACAACGGTGACCGTCGTCCCGACCGCACCCATTCAAGGCAGTATCGGCAACTATTACGGATACGACATTCAATTCGACGAAGTGACGCCCGTACCCAGCGGTTTCAGTATCGGCGCCGGGGCGGGGTTTCTCTCGTATCACTTCGATGTCACCAGCGTCGGGACATCGAACCGGGGTGCAACTGCTACCCATCAACAGAGTTTTTACATTGTCGGACCCGGCAATAATTGATCTTGCCTGCACAGGCAAATCGTATAGGCAACGGTTTTTTTGGAGAAAAAGTATGAACATTCGAACGCTGGCCCTGATCCTTAGCTTGTCCGTATTCAGTATTGCGGCAACACAGGTCACGATCCTGGAAGAAGGAATTGAGAGCTCGACTTCGGATCTCCGGTTACCTGGAAACAGCAACGGTTACATTGTGGTCCGCAGCTGTTCCACTTGCCTTGAAATGACGCTGCGTCTGGGCGCGGGTACTCGCTACCTGGTCAACGGTGAGCCTGTTGAATACAAGGATTTCCGGCGCCTGTCGCGTGCGCTAGGGAATGGCCTGGATATTTTTTACGACCCGACAAACAAGTCGGTGACGCGGATGATGCTTCAAGGTCATTTTCCGGACGAATGACATGTTTTGGTTTCGCCGATGTATGGGGCGAACTGAGTTTTGCAAATAAATGGATTTAGAGTAGAGGTTACGGCCATGAACAAACTGACACGACTAAGCGCATTTTCCCTGGGACTCATTCTTTCCCTCGGAATCAGCGTACCGGTACAGGCCGACGATACGGAAATTTATCGCGTTGACAGCAACGTGGCCGGCAATGCACAGCCGAATATACTGTTTATTCTTGATACGTCTGGATCGATGAATTCGGACGTGGACACGGTCCCACCGTTTCAATCGAGTACTTCGTACGCTGGAGTCTGCGACCCAAGCAAGATCTATTATCGCGAAGGTACCGGTGGCAGTCTTCCCGATTGTGCAACAACAGATCTGTGGGTTCTAGGTATCAACAATCATTGTGACTGGTCGAAGCAGCCTCTTAACACCGTCGGGTTATCGACTACCACGTTTGCCCAATACGATGAGGGCACGAGCTTTTGGGGCCCAATAAGCACGGTGCCACTCGCGCGAGACACCTTTTTTGTTGAATGTGAAAACGATTCGGGCATACACGGTGAAAACGATGACACCGATGGTGACTATTGGGCAAAGGATGGCGGACCGTGGGACAGTGAACCCGCTCAGGAGCTTAACTGGTCCACGCAGAAATCTTACACCATTTACGATGGCAACTACCTGAATTATGCGGTTAGCCCGCCAACAATCACTTCCTCCCGTATTGAAATACTAAAGCAAGTTACCAAGACGATGCTGAGCTCTATCTCCGGCGTAAACATCGCCCTGATGCGTTTCAGCAACAACCACAAAGGCGACCCCTTCGAGACCCGCGCACAAGGCGGCATGATTATCCACGAGATGGTGGATGTCACCACTGGTATGGCTTCACTAAACGCAACTATAGATTCGCTGGTGGCAGACGGATTCACGCCGCTGTCCGAGGCTATGTATGAGGCCGGCTTGTATTACCAGGGCCTGCCCGTTGACTTTGGCCTGACTTCCGAAAACGGCACCGGCAACCCGCTGCCATCCATTCCAGCATCGCGCATGGCTTTGAACCAAAGTTTGTACGAAAGCCCGGTAGAATTTTCCTGTCAGGAGAATTTCATTGTGCTGATCACCGATGGCAGACCGACCGCCGACCAGGACGCCAACGCCCGAATCGAGTCGCAACCGAATTTCAATACCCTGGTGGGCGCAAGCTGTGATGGCGCCGGCGGTGAGGGCGCCTGCCTGGACGACGCGGCAGCGTATTTGTTCAATACCGATGTGAGCACCAGCCTCGCAGCCCGTCAATACGTAACCACATACACGGTCGGCTTTACGATCGATATTCCTATTTTGCAGGAAACTGCGAATGATGGTGGCGGGCGCTATTTCATCGCCGACGATGCGCCATCGCTGGCCAGCGCGCTGGTCCAGACGGTTTTGGAGATCCTGGATACCAGTGCAACCTTTACCGCACCCAGTATATCGGTCAATGCATTCAATCGAACCCGAAGCCTGAACGATGTGTTCGTCTCTGTTTTTGAGTCATCGGACAGCCAGCACTGGCCGGGTAACTTAAAGAAATATGCCTTGCAGAACGGCGTCATCGTCGACAAGCTCGGCAACCCGGCGATTAATCCGATTACCGGTTTTTTTGCCGACTCTGCACAAAGTTTTTGGTCGGCAGGAATAGATGGCGGCATCGTCACGAAAGGCGGTGCGGCACTCGAACTGCCTAACCCATCTGTTAGAAATCTATATACCTACACTGGCAGTTACCCGGTTGCAGCCGGCGGCAGCCCACTAACCAGCACCGGGAATCAGTTTGCCAGCAGCAACAGCAGCCTGACCTCGGCTTTGCTGAATATCGGCAATGCCGGCGACCCAACACAGGCCGATTTGATTGACTGGGCTCGGGGAATCGACGTAACTGATGAAGACGGGGATGGCGATGTCCTGGAAACCCGCTTCGTCATGGGTGACCCGATGCACGCAAAACCCGCATCGGTTATCTATGGCGGGACGGCTGCCGTGCCCGATATCAACGACGCGGTGATTTTCACCGCGACCAACGATGGCTATGTGCATGCCCTCGATATGGCTACCGGCGCTGAACTGTGGTCGTTCATTCCGCAAGAACTGCTTCCCTCCCTCAAGGAACTATATGTCAATCCTCTGACACCGGACAAGCATTATGGCGTGGACGGCAACATGCGCACGCTGATCATTGACGTCAATCGCAACGGCATTATCGAACCGCTCGATGGCGACAAAATCCATCTTTATTTCGGTCAACGCCGTGGCGGAAAAAATTATTTCGCGCTGGACGTTACCGCAAAGAACAGCCCGATCCTGATGTGGGTCAAGGGCATCGGCGATTTGCCTCATCTCAGCCAGACCTGGTCGACGCCGACGCCGGCAAGAGTCAATATTGCCGGCGCCAGCCAGAACGTGGATAAACACGTGTTGATTTTTGGCGGCGGTTACGATCCTACCCAGGACAACACGGCCTATAGCGTGGATTTATTTGGCAACACCATCTATATGCTCGATGCGATCAGTGGGGACCTGTTGTGGTGGGCCGGTAACGACCCGGCCGCCAACCTGACCCTGTCGGCGATGAATAATTCCATTGCCGCCGATATTCGTGTGCTGGATATCGATAGCGATGGTTTCGCCGATCGCATGTACGCTGCCGACATGGGCGGCCGGGTATTCCGTTTCGATATTTCCAACGGACTGTTCGCCGATAGCCTGGTCGCCGGCGGTGTTTTCGCGTCACTCGGTGCGGCCGACCTGGCGGCGCCTGCCCCGCTGGCGGATACGCGGCGTTTTTATTACGCTCCCGATACCGCAATTATCGCGGGCAGTGGCCAGCGCTATCTCAGCATAGCGCTTGGCTCGGGTTATCGAGCCCATCCGCTGGAAACCGGCGTGGCCGACTGGTTTTACGCCTTGCGCGACTACGACCTGTTGCGGAAAATGACACAGCTGGAGTTTGACGCAATGGTTCCGATTACCCAAAGTGATCCGAACCTGATCGATATCAGCCTTGACCCGGCCGCGATGTTGCCGGTCAGTACCCGCGGCTGGAAACTCAACCTGTCCAACCTGGGCGAGAAAGTGCTTGCTGAGTCGAGAACCTTCGATAACAAGATTTTCTTCACGACATTTTCTCCTCAAAGCGGTGCGAGCGCCTGCTCTCTGAGCACCGGCGTAAATCGGCTGTACGCTGTTAATGCCGTCAATGCATCACCGTTTACCGATCTCGATCAGGACGGCGATCTCAATCTCGACATTGATGACAGGAGCAGGACACTCAAGACCGGCGGTATTGCGCCGGAAGTGGTATTCCTGTTCCCGTCCCCTGACGACCCGAACAATTGTGTGGGCAAGCAATGTACGCCGGATCCGGAATGTATAGTCGGCCTTGAAGTTTGCAACCTGGGATTCGATAATGACCCCATACGAACATTCTGGAACCAGGACGGGGCGGAATAGCCACCAGCATTGTCAATGAGGAAATCAGCAAAAGGATTTACCCTGGTAGAACTGATGACAGTGATTCTGATCGTCGGGATTCTGCTTGCCATCGGTGTCCCCGCCTATCGGGACTTTGTGATCCGGGCGCAGCGCACGGAAGCGAAAAGCACGCTTCTGCGCGTGCAGGCGGAGCAGGAAAAGTTCTACATGCAGAACAACACCTACACGACAGATGTCAATAATCCGCCGCCGGTAGGCTTGGGTATCCCCGCGTCAGAAAATGTTTACTACAACATTGCAATCGTCGCCGGCGCCGGCGGGCTGACCGTTGGCTACACGGTAAGCGCTGTACCTGCGGCTGGATCCCCCCAGCTAAACGATGACGACTGCGCCTTGTTCAGCATCACCCAGTCTGGTGTTCGTTATGCAGAATCACAAACGGCGGTGGATGAAACCCAGACCTGCTGGTGATGACAGGAAAAAAATCGGGCCGCTCATTTTTTCGCGGCTAAAACCGCTCCGACACTTGTCTATTAACCTGTTTGTTAATTTCTGCGCAGCACCTTCGGCAAGGAGAATACGATATGTTCTTCCTTGCCGGTCTGCTCTGTTGCCGTTTTTCCGCCCCATTCCAGCAGGCGGTCAACCACCTGACGCACCAACAGTTCAGGCGCCGATGCGCCGGCGGTAACGCCGACTACGTCGTTTTCGGAAAACCATTCGCGCTGCAGATCATCCGGCCCGTCAACCAGGTAACCGGGCTTGCCGTTTTTCTCCGCAATTTCACGCAGACGATTCGAGTTCGAGCTGTTGGGAGAGCCAACGACGAGAATGACATTGCATTGCCTGACCAGGGATTTCACCGCATCCTGCCGGTTCTGCGTCGCATAACAAATATCTTCCTTGCGCGGCCCGGACAAGGCCGGGAACCGCTTTTTCAGCGCTTCGATAATTTCCGCGGTATCGTCCACCGACAAGGTTGTCTGGGTCACGAAAGCCAGCGTCTCGGGTTTTCTTACTACCAGCCCGGACACATCGTCGGGTGATTCAACCAGGTAAATATCCGCATCGCTGAGTTTGCTGAACTGCCCCATCGTCCCTTCGACCTCCGGATGCCCGCGATGGCCGATCAGTACCACGTCGCGCCCGGCGCGAGCATAACGAATGACTTCCATGTGAACTTTGGTCACCAGCGGACAAGTCGCATCGAGTACGGCAAGGCCGCGTCGATCCGCTTCTTCCTGGACCGCGCGCGATACACCATGCGCGCTGAAAATTACGGTCGCGCCATCCGGTACTTCATCGAGTTCTTTTACGAATACCGCGCCCATGCGCTTCAACCCGTCAACGACAAAGCGGTTATGCACGACCTCGTGGCGCACATAGATCGGCGCACCGAATTTGACGATCGCCTGTTCGACGATCTCGATCGCCCGATCGACGCCAGCACAGAACCCCCTGGGGTTTGCTAGCAGAATTTCCATTTTGAGCCAGATCGCATCATTTCGATTCAGACCTGCCGGCTTTGCTGTGCCCGTACTCAAGCACTGCATCGAGAATCAGCAAGCCGGCGCCAATGGTTATCGCGATATCGGCAATATTGAAAGCCGGGAAATACCAGTCACCATAATGCACGCTGATAAAGTCGAGCACATAGCCATGCCGAACCCGGTCGATCACGTTGCCCAGCGCACCGGCAGCCACCAGCGCTAGACCTGCCGCGAGAACTCCCTGGCCTTGCGAAGGCAACTTTCTAAGCCAGACCAGGATCATCGCAGTAACACCGGCTCCGAGCAAGACGAAAAACCAGCGTTGCCAGCCTCCGGCGTCGGCCAGGAAACTGAATGCCGCACCGGTGTTGTGCAGGCGCGTAATCCCGAAAAACGACAGCAATTCGATGCGGCTGAAAAGTGCCAGGTATTCAGCGATCAGCCATTTGCTTAATTGATCGGCCATCACAATCGGCGGCACCAGCCATAGCCAGTGTGTTGCGGTCTCGCGTGTTGCTGTCTTGTTGCTCACATGAATTGCCGATTCTCGGGTGAGCCGGAAATATTCCCGACACATCGTTCACAAATTCCCGGGTGTTCCGGGTTACTGCCCACTTCAGCGCGGCGATGCCAGCATCGCACACACTTGGCATGTTCGCACGCACTCGCAACCAGCGATAGGCCGTCACTCACCTGGGTTGCGCCATCCGGAGCATCGCTCAGGACGTATACGCGTGCGTCCGAGGTCAGCAACAGGAAGCGCAGTTCTCCATTCAGCCGATTCAAAACGCGCCATAATTCCTCGTCGCAATACAAATCGACCTCGGCAGCGAGCGACGAACCGATGACGCCCTCGTCACGCAAACGCTCGAGTTCCCGATCGACCGCGTCGCCGACTGCGATCAGCCGATCCCAATCCAGCCCCGCATCGGCAGCCGGAATTTTCGGCCACCGATACCAGGTCGAGAAAAATACCGACTCTTCACGCTCCCCGGGCAGGTTCTCCCAGACTTCTTCGGCGGTAAAACTGATCATCGGCGCCAACCAGCGAACCATCGCCTCGGCGACGTGAAACATCAGACATTGCGCTGACCGGCGGATCCTGCCCTCGCGCGGCGTCGTGTACAGACGGTCCTTGATGATATCGAGGTAAAAGCCGCCCATATCCTTGACGCAAAAATTATGGACTTTCTGGTAGATGTGGTGGAACTCATAATCGCGATAGGCCTGGATGATTTCTTCCTGCAACGCGATGGCACGGTCCAGCGCCCAACGATCGAGAGCCAGCCACTGGTCGACCGGCAGCATGTCGGCGACCGGGTCGAACCCGTCCAGATTGCCCAACAGGAAGCGGAAGGTGTTGCGAATCCGGCGATAGGAATCGGCGGAGCGCTTCAGGATTTCATCGGATACGCTGATTTCTCCGCGATAGTCGGTGGCGGCCACCCACAGGCGCAAAACATCGGCGCCCAGGACATTAACCACTTTCTGCGGAGAGATTACGTTGCCCAGCGACTTCGACATCTTGCGGCCGTTTTCGTCGACCGTGAAACCGTGCGTCAGCACCTGCCTGTACGGCGCCTGGCCATTCATCGCCACCGACGTCAATAACGAGGACTGGAACCAGCCACGATGCTGGTCCGAACCTTCCAGGTAAAGTTCCGCAGGCGGTGCGGTTTCCGGCCGGCTGCCGGCCAGACAATGATGCATCATTCCCGAGTCCATCCAGACATCGACGATATCGCGCACCTGCACGTAGTCATCCGCATCTTTGCCCAGCAGTTCTTCGACATCCAGATCGAACCAGGCGTCTATACCGTCGCGTTCAACAAGTTCGGCCACTTTGGCAATCAAGGATGCGCAGTCCGGATGCAGTTCATCGGTGTCTTTGTGGATAAACAGGGGAATCGGCACGCCCCAGGTCCTTTGCCTGGAAATGCACCAGTCCGGCCGCCCATCCACCATGCCCACAATCCGGGCTTTGCCCCAGTCGGGTATCCACTCCACTTTGTCGATCTCGGCAAGAGCCTGCTGGCGCAAACCGGCCTGATCCATGCTGATGAACCACTGTGGCGTCGCGCGAAAAATCAGCGGCGTTTTGTGTCGCCAGCAATGCGGGTAACTATGTTCAACCGTTTCACGGCACAGCAATGCATCTTTTTCTTTTAACAGATCGACAATAAAATCGTTGGCCGCGAATACATGTTGCCCTTCGACCAGTGGCGTTCCGGCGACAAAACAGCCATTGCCGCCAACCGGATTTTCCATCGGCAGATCGTTCTCGATACCGGCGGCAAAGTCTTCCTGACCATGACCCGGCGCGGTGTGCACGGCGCCGGTGCCCGCCTCGAGCGTGACATAGTCCCCGGTGATCACCGGTACCCGGCGATCATAGAAGGGATGCTGCAGCAATTGCCCGCGCAGATCGGAACCGATGCATCTTCCAATAACCTTATATTTTTCAATGGAATAACGTTTCATCGCCGATTCGAGCAGAGCCGCTGACAACAGCATGTGCGCTGGATTTCCGGCCGAACCTGTCTCTACCAGCACGTAGTCCAGCTCCGGGTGCACGGCCACCGCCTGGTTGGCGGGCAAAGTCCAGGGCGTCGTGGTCCAGATCGGAATGTCCACCGCCGCATCGCCGCTTGCACCACACAGCACGTTGATCGACTCAGGATCTACCGCGGCAAAACGCACATCGATGGCGGGCGAGCTTTTGTCCTGGTATTCGACTTCGGCCTCTGCCAGCGCCGAGCGGCATTCCAGACACCAGTGCACGGGCTTGTAACCTTTGTAGATATGCCCGTTCGCCAGGATTTTGGCAATGCCCCTGAGTTGGGCCGCCTCGTATGACGCATGCATCGTATACGATGGGTTGTCCCAGTCGCCCATCACACCGAGGCGAATAAAGTCCTGTTGCTGACCATCGATCTGTTTCTGGGCAAAGTCGCGGCAGGCCTGGCGAAACTCGCGCGCATCAATTTTTTGGCCGACGCGGCCTTGCTTTTTCTCGACCTGCAACTCGATCGGCAAGCCATGACAATCCCAGGTGGGAATATAGGGCGCATCATAACCGTCAAGGGTCCGGCACTTGACGATAATATCCTTGAGGACTTTGTTGAGGGCGTGTCCAATATGGATCGGCCCGTTTGCGTATGGCGGGCCGTCAAGCAGCAAAAACCGGGGCCTGCCTTTGGCGATCTCGCGCAATTTTGCATACAGCCGCCGCTGCTGCCATTGCTCGAGCATCTTGGGTTCCCGGTTAGCCAGGTTGGCCTTCATCGGGAACACCGTTTTTGGCAGATTGATCGTGTCCTTGTAATCCCTTTCCGTCACATCGGTTCCCTGCTTGATCCTCTTTAATCCATCGCCAGTAACTGGCGGGCCTGGTCGGCGTCGTTTTTCATCGCTTCGGTCAAAGCCTCGACGCTTGCAAAATGCTTCTCTTCCCGCAGTTTGTGCAACAACAATACTTCCAGCGATGCACCGTAAAGATTGCCCGAGAAATCGAACAGGTGCACCTCCAGTACGATTTCCTCACCATCGGTCACCGTCGGCCGGCTGCCGATGCTCGCCACGCCGGGCCACCGCTCGAGGCCCGCGCCGTTTACGCGCACCGCGTAAATGCCGTGTACCGGGCAAACCGTCCGCCGTGGATGAATATTGGCGGTGGGAAATCCCAGCCGGCGTCCCAGCTTTTCGCCTTCGATCACCCGCCCCTTCATGCCGTATGGCCTGCCCAGCCAGCGCTCCGCCTGCGCCAGGTCGCCCTGCTTCAGCGCCTGGCGAATTCCGCTGCTGCTGACCCTGGCAGCATCCAGCACAAAGCTATCCGTTCTTGAGACCGTAAAACCGGCCTGTTCCCCCGCTTGCGCCAGGAAACTGAAATCGCCGGCCCGGTCTTTGCCAAAACGAAAATCATCGCCGATGGCCAGGTGCCGTAGCTGCATGCCGGCTACGAGTAGCCGTTGCACAAATTCGCGCGGGCTCATCGCCGACAATTCGCTGCCAAACTTGAGGCAAACCAGCTTGTCCACGCCTGCTTCTTCGAGCAAGTGATATTTCTCACCGAATCGCGTCAGCCTGGCCGGCGAGCGTTCCGTTGCGAAAAATTCCTGCGGCGTGGGTTCGAAAATCACCACCGCTACCGGCAGCTTTCTCCGTTCCCCTTCCTTTTTCAGTTCGCCGATCAGCTGCTGATGACCACGATGCACGCCGTCAAAATTGCCGATGGTCGCAACACAAGGCCCCGGCCCCGGCTTCGAGTCGGGCGGCAGGCTGTGCAGACCGCGAAAAAACTCCATCAGGAACCGCCCAAAAGCGCAAGATTATACGGAAGGGCCGCCGCTTTTCCCACGCAATCCACTGCGGAAATCAGCGGGCCTGACGCCCAGTAACGCCAGCGTAGCAAAGTACGCGGCGGCGCCGGCCAGCACGCAGCCCAGCAGCCAGGATACGCGGGTGGCCCCGGCCGCCGCCAACCAAGGATCCAGCGGCCCCGCGAGGTAAACAATACCGATCGCCATGACCGAACTGGCAAGTGCGACTTTCCCGATCAGACCACCCCAGCCCGGGCCGGGCAGATAAACCCCGTCGCGGCGCAGGCCCCGATACAACAGGCCTGCGTTGACGAAAGCCGCCAACGATGTGGCCAGAGCAAGACCGGTGTGCGGCGCCTCGAAGCCCGTTCGCGTCATCGTGATGACGAATGACAGGTTCAGAACCAGGTTGACCGCCAGGGCAATCAAACCGATACGCACCGGCGTCTTGGTGTCCTGGCGGGAGAAATATCCCGGCGCCAGCACCTTGACCAGCGTAAATCCGAGCAATCCCAGCGCGTAGGCCATCAGGCTGAACCCGGCCATATGCACATCCCGGACATCGAACGCGCCGTATTGAAAAATGGTCGTCAGCATGGGCCTGGCCAGGACCAGCAGGCCAATCGCCGCCGGTACCGCGATCAGGCAAACCAGCCTGAGCGCCCAGTCCAGCATCGCGGAAAACTCCGCATGGTCCTGGCTGGCATGATTTTTTGACAACCCGGGCAGGATGACCGTGGCCAACGCAATGCCGAAGACCCCCAACGGAAACTCCATCAACCGGTCCGAGTAATAAAGCCAGCTGATGCTGCCGGTTATCAGGAAGGAAGCGATCAAGGTATCCAGCAGCAGGTTGACCTGCGCGACCGAGGAACCAAACAACGCGGGCAGCATCAGGCGGCCAATCTTGCGAACGCCTTCGTGGTGAACTCCCCAGCGGAACCGCGGCCGGAAACCGATGCGCCAGAGAAACGGCACCTGGAACAGCAACTGGACGACCCCGGCGACAAATACACCGGCGGCAAGGGCCACGCCCGGATTGGCGCTGGTCGGCGCAACCAGGATTGCAAAACCGATCAGAACCAGGTTCAGCAGTACCGGGGTAAAGGCCGGCGAGCCAAATCGGCCGTAGGTATTCAGGATCCCGCCGGCCAGCGCAGTCAGCGATATGAACAACAAATAGGGAAAAGTCAGCCGCAGCATCGATGTCGCCAACGAATATTTCTCAGGCTCGTCCATAAACCAGCCCGGGGCGAACAAGACAATCAGCACCGGCGCGGCAAACACGCCGATGACCGTGATGACCAGCAGCAGGAACCCCAGGGTGCCGGCCGTGGCTTCGGCCAGCTCGCGGACCTCTTCAGGCTCTCGGGTGGTCTTGTATTCCGAAATAACCGGTACGAAAGCCTGGGAAAACGCGCCCTCTCCGAACAGGCGGCGCATGAAGTTGGGAATCTTGAACGCCACGAAGAAGGCATCCATGACCATACCGGCGCCAAAGAACCGGGAAAACACCATATCCCGGAGCAAGCCGAAAATCCGCGAAAGCAAGGTCATGCCGCCGACCACGGAGGTGGATCGGAAAAGACTACGGCTCACTGGTCTGTATTCCGGCGCATAAGCGCAATATTAGCCGGAAAAGGCGCCAGAATCGTTTATCGCGCCCGCAGGATGGCCTTCAGGCCCGATGGCCAAGGCCAATGCGGCTAAAGCCGCTCCTGAAAATATCACCGGATTTCGGAGGGCCTTCAGGCCCGATAAAAACCCAAAAAATGTGCCCGCCTCCTTTTGGCGCCTTTTTTAGCTCACCTAACCCCCTCCGGCATTGACAAAGCCGCTGAATATACTGAGAATACCGGGCTTTTCGAGCCCTTGGCCGCAGGCGGTCCAGGGCCGGTTTCCAGACGGAGTTTTTGACAGTGGCCAATATCAAATCAGCCCAGAAACGCGCCAGGCAGAACATCGTACGGCGCGCCCACAACATGGCACAGCGCTCGAGCCTGCGCACTTCCATCAAGAAGGTGGTGGTCGCGATTGCCAGTGGCGACAAGGAAGCAGCCAGCGCGGCCTACAAAGCAGCCACCCCAAAAATTGACAGCATGGCCGACAAGGGCATCATCCACAGGAACAAAGCTGCCCGACACAAAAGCCGTCTGAACCAGCATATCCAGGATATGAAATAAGGATTTTTTCAGCTCTTGTATGGGTTGCATTGAAGAAAGGCCGGTTGATCCGGCCTTTTTTGATGAGGTCAAAAAAAGGGGACAGATTTATTTTTCGTGAAATCCGGTGATATTTGTAGTAGCGGCTTTAGCCGCGATTGGCCGCCTCCATCGGGCCTGAAGGCTCTCCTACGGGCGCTCCCCTTTCTCCTCAGCCAGCTTTTCCAGGTAGTTTGCCGTTGCGCCCGCCAGTTCTTTGGTCCCTTCATGGCTCAACGCGCTGATCCTGAACACCGGCCCTTGCCAGCCCAGGCCATCGACGATCTCCCGGCAACGCTGCTCCGCCTCGTCGGGCAACATCAAATCCTGCTTGTTGAGCACCAGCCAGCGTTCACGCTCTGCCAGGTCCGGGCTGAATTTCTCAAGTTCCGCCACGATTGCCCTGGCATCGTTGACCGGATCGCCGGTGCCTTCCATCGGCGCAATATCGACGATATGCCACAACAACCGGGTTCTTTGCAGATGCTTGAGAAACTGGATGCCGAGACCGGCGCCATCGGCTGCCCCCTCTATGAGCCCCGGAATATCGGCAACCACAAAACTCTGCTGGGGACCGACATAGACGACGCCCAGGTTCGGGTACAAAGTCGTGAATGGATAGTCGGCCACCTTGGGTCGCGCCGCCGAGACCGAGCGAATCAGCGTGGACTTGCCGGCATTCGGCAGACCCAGCAAGCCGACATCGGCCAGCACCTTCATTTCCAGGTTCAAAAAGCGTGATTCGCCAGGGGTTCCCCGGGTAAATTGCCGTGGCGACCTGTTGGTGCTGCTTTTGAAGCGGGTGTTCCCCAGGCCGTGCACGCCACCCTTTGCGACCAGCAAGCGCTGGCCGTTTGCGGTCAGATCGCCGATGACTTCTTCGGTATCACGATCAGCGACGATCGTACCGATCGGCACCGGCACTTCGAGATCCTTGCCGCTCTTGCCCGTGCAATTGCGGCCCGAGCCCTGCATTCCGCCGTCGGCCTTGTAGTTTCGCTGGACCCGGAAATCGGCCAGTGTGTTGATCCCCGATTCAGCGACCAGCCAGACCGAGCCCCCGTCGCCCCCATCGCCACCATCCGGACCGCCCAGCGGGACAAACTTTTCGCGCCGGAAACTGACGCAGCCGTGCCCTCCGTTTCCGGCACTGACCCTGACACTGGCTTCGTCGACAAATTTCATGATGATCTGATTCCGGACGGCCACCCAATTATAGGCAAGCTGTTGGCTGAGAAAATGAAAAAGCCCCGACAAAGCGAGGCAATACAAAGTAGCGAACGGATATATTCTATCGCTGGTGTAGGAGAACCTTTAGGCCCGATGGGGGAGGTCAATCGCGGCTAAAGCCGCCCCTGTAATTTTCTACAGATTCCGCAGGAGGGCCTTAAGGCCCGATCGATGCAATTGATAAATCCGTCCCCTTATTGCCTCAATCGGTCCTGACCGAGACAAACTTGCGGTTGTGCCGACCCTTGTTTTCAAACACGACCTTGCCTTCAGCCTTGGCAAACAAGGTATGGTCGTTACCCAGCCCGACATTCGGCCCGGCATGAAAATGCGTGCCACGCTGGCGCACGATAATGTTGCCGGGGACCACGTGCTCGCCGCCGTATTTCTTGACGCCAAGCCGTTTGGATTCGGAATCGCGGCCGTTACGCGTACTGCCGCCTGCTTTTTTATGTGCCATTTGCTGTTACTCCGCTTGCTTGGCCTTGGCCTTCTTTGCAGCCGCTTTTTTGGCCGGTGCTTTCCTGGCCGTCGTCTTTTTGACGGGCGCCTTCGGCGCCGCGGCTTTTTTCACCGGGGCTTTCTTCGGCGCCGCTTTCTTTACCGGGGCTTTGGCTGTTGGCGCCTTGGCGGCAACTTTCTTCGCACCGCCCTTGGTACTGACATCGGTGATCTCGACCTCGGTGTAGAACTGGCGATGCCCCTTCGTCCGCAAGTAGTTCTTGCGGCGGTGAAACTTGATGATCGTGACTTTCTTGCCCTTGCCCTGGCTGAGCACTCTGGCCGTTACCAGTCCACCATCGACCAATGGTTTGCCGACCGTGACTTCAGTCCCCTCGCCAACCAGCAAAACCTGGTCGAACTCTATCTTGGCGCCTTCCTCGGCATCCAGCTTCTCAACCCGAAGCCGGGCGCCCGGCACTACGCGGTATTGTTTACCGCCCGTTCTAATTACAGCGTACATCGGAAACTCCAGAATCCACGGCCGTTCTCAAATCCGGCCTTTTTTCGGCCACCTGAGCACAGGAACAGCCGCAGCCAGGAAAGCCTGGCAAAGAGCGGGAATTTTAAAGACTGGCTGGTGCCGGGTCAAATGATTTTCAAGGAATTCCCCCTGTTTTGGGCCGTTTTCAGGCCGCATCCTGGCCGTCATCGGGCCAGATGTCTTGACACCTTGGCCAACCGCCTCCTAGCATGCCCGCCACGCTGAAAATAAAGGCTCCCAATGCAGCTTGACGCAATCCGCGAACTCCTGGCGGACGATATGGCGGCGACAGACCGCCTGATACGGGAAAAGCTCAGTACCGATGTCGTGCTGATCGACCAGGTCGCCAATTACATCATCAACAGCGGTGGCAAGCGCTTGCGGCCGCTGGTGGTGGTCACTGCCGGGCGTGCCTGCGGCTGCCCCCCGGAGCGGGGGGTCGCGGCGGCGGCAATCATCGAGTTTATCCACACCGCCACCTTGCTCCATGACGATGTCGTCGATGAATCCGCTAAACGACGCGGCCGCGACACCGCCAACGAGGTCTGGGGCAACCAGGCCAGCGTGCTGGTCGGGGATTTCCTCTACTCGAGGTCGTTCCAGATGATGGTCGAAATCGGCGAACCCGAGGTCATGCGGATCCTGGCCGATGCGACCAACACCATTGCCGAAGGCGAAGTCCTGCAACTGATCAACTGCGGCAACCCGGAGACCACCGAGCAGCAATACCTCGATGTGATTTTTCGCAAGACAGCGAAACTGTTCGAAGCCGGCACCCGGATCGCGGCGATTCTCGCCGGTCGCGACGAAAAAGAGCAGCGGGCGATGGCGGAATACGGCAAGCATCTGGGTATCGCTTTCCAACTGGTTGACGACGTACTCGATTACAGCGCCAGCGCCGAAGCGCTGGGCAAGAACGTCGGCGACGACCTCGCCGAGGGCAAACCCACATTACCGCTGATTCACGCGATGCGAAATGGCAGCGAAGAACAAGCCGCATTGATCCGCCTCGCTATCACCCAGGGTGGCCTGGATAAGCTCGATGAGGTAATGGCGGCAATCGAATCGACCGGTGCGCTGGCATATACCTCGAAGCTGGCGGTAGAAGCAGCCGAAACGGCAAAACAGGCGCTAGCCGCTATTCCAGCCAGTCCTTATCGAGACGCGTTAGCGGGGCTCGCTGATTTTTCGGTGGCGCGCACTTTTTAACGAAGCTCCGGAACAAACGCTGCAACTCGCTAGCGGCGGATCGATGCTTTAAATCGCATCGCCCCGGTGCCTGTCCAGCATCTCAACAAAAGCCGGATCGTCGCGAATACCGTCGAAGGCCGGGTCGAGCTCAATGAAGCGCACGGAAATAGTCGTTGGCGGCGGAATCAACGAGTCCAGCATCTTGGAAGAGCCTCTAATTTCCCCTGCGATAGCCAGGCTCCGCGCCAGTTGATAACGTATTTGCATATCCGTAACTGCGTCAACAGGCTTGAGTTGCAGAGTTTTCTCTACCGCTGCCATACTGCCCTCGGCATCACCCATGATCGCCAGCATTACAGCTTCCGGCGTGTACAGCCGGTAATCATCCGGCGAACTCAGTTTCATCTGCTCCAGACGCTCCAGAGCAAGTTTGGCCTTTTCGCGTGATTCGTTCTCGCGGCCAGCGAAGTGCAGTATTTCGGCGGCCGACGCTTCGCGAAGAATCAACAAATGTCTCTGCTGCTCCCACTCGACCGGCCAGTTCGCTGTCAGTTCCAATGCTTCATCGAAACGCCTCGCCATGACAAGCGCCGCAATGTAGGCGCCGCGTGTTTCAAATTCTATTGCGTGTTGAGCGCCGACCAGCGCAGCGACGGCTTTCGCCGAATCGCCATCATTTTGAAGATACAATTCGGCCAGAGCACTCTTTGCCCAAAAAGAATCCGGATCGAGCCTGCGCGCCCGTTCCAGCGCTTCAAAGGCTTCATCATAGCGATTGAGATAGCGATTGGTTGTACCCAGTTCCATCCAGTTAAAAACGGCGCGCGGATCCAGGCTCAGCGACTGTTGCATCGATTCAATCGCTTTTTCGAATTGGCCCGATCGTCGCAATGCCCAGCCCCGCCACATGTACGCTTCGGCGTTGCCCGGCATTAGGTCGATCGCCTTGTCCAGGTAGGAAAGTGCCGCAGAATAATCCAGCAGCCCCCAGTAATGATAAAAGCCCTCTGCCATCTGGATTTCGGGCAGACCCGCGTTAAGGGTAATCGCTTTATCGATCGCTTGACGCGCCTTCGCCCGGTTCTCCAGATTGCCGCCATAGCTCCAGTAATTGGTCAGGTGCGCTTCGGCCAAACCCACATAAGCGAGCGCGAATTGTGGATCCTTTGCGATCGCCTCTTCATAAAGCTGGATGGCGGTCTGGTAGCCGGTCAGCGAAATGCCCACACTGGTCGAACCCAGGGTAAACCGCCGAGCCTGCAAATACAGCTCATACGCTTCCAGGTTGCTGGTAGGCGCTGCGCTTGAAACACTGGCAATCTCGCTATCCGACAAAGTGGATTGTGTGGCTTTTGCGATTGACGTCGCTATTTCGGTCTGGATATCAAAAAGGTTGTCGGTGGTCAGCTTGCGATCATAATTTTCGGCCCACAGATGCTCGTCACTGTTGGCATCGATCAACTGCACGGTAATGCGAACACGATCGCCGACACGTTGAACCGCGCCTTCCAGGATGGTGGTCACACCCAGCTCATCGCCTATCTGACGCAGATTCTTGGTGGTGTCGCGATACTCCATGACCGAAGTTCGTGAGATCACTTTGAAGGCACGAATCTTTGATAGCTGGGTCAGCAAGTCATCGTGCACACCATCGGTAAAGTAAATATCATCCTGGTTGGCACTGCGATGGGTAAACGGCAGGACCGCAATAGAGTGCCGATCGTCTTTGGCTTTATCGCTGACGCCAGTATCGCCCTGGTCCTCGCCGGTCGCTATCTGCGCCGGTGTATCAACCACCTGTTCGACAACGGATTGGTCGTCAGCGCTAAACCGTGATTCCCAGATGAAGTAGGCCAGCGCCAGCGCCATGGCAGCGATGATCATAAAATCGAGCCGGCGACCTGTCTGCGGCGTGAGCGACTGGCTACGATCCACATCCTTTTCTTTCTTCAGACCTTCAGGTGTGAGTTCGTAGGCCCAGGCGAAAAACAAAGCGAGCGGGAAACCCAACCCCAGCGCCAGCATAAACACCTGCATCACCCAACCGGGCGCGGCGATGTTTTCCAGCACGATGTCGGCAAACTGCAACAGCAGCCATGAAGTTACGGCGTAGGCGATCCCCACGCGAAAGACGTTACGGCGTTTGAGTTCTTCGAAAAACGACATCGATTGACCCTTTCATTCTCTTAATCGCTGCGAAACCTACTGGCAGCTAAGGTTCTGACCGGCAGGCTGGCAGGCATCCGGCCAGCCATATTCCCGCCAGTAATCCACCAGTCCCAACTCAGTAACAAGATCTGCAAACCGCGAGTCCTGTCGAAATAAGGCCATTTCGGGAATCCAGAAAACCCACGGAGCATTGGCGTAAAACGATTCCATCGTCCGATCAGCCAAACGATAGGCATCATCCATCAAACCAAATTCGACATAGGTTGCAGCCGCAACAGTAAAACTCAAGTCCCGCTCATTCTCCGCCAGGAATTTCAGATAGGTAGGCCGTTTCATCGCATCAATTTTCGCTTCAACCAGTAATTTCAGGTTTAAGGTGCCTATCTGTTCGTCAAACTGGCCCGCCAACTCTATCGCCCGGTCCACATTCCCGAGTTCCAGGTTTGTCAGCGTCAGCACCCACAAACCCGAACGATGACCCATATCCCAGGCAGCCGCGCCAAATTTCATCGCATTTTCAGGGTCGTTCAGCCACATATAAACCTGGGCCAAATTGGCGTTCGTGCCTGGATGCAGCGGATCCAGCTGATATGCAATCAGGTTTTCTTCCTGGGCATCGCGGACGCGACCAACTGACATCAGATGCTCCGCATACCAAAGGTGTGCGGTTGAATTTTTTGGTTCGCTGTCAATGGCGCGCAAATAATATGCTTGTGCTTCAAGCCATTTTTTGTTCATCCGAGCCATATCACCCAGCACCGCGTGGGCTTCTGCCAGGGAATCATCAAGGATAAGCGCCTTTTGTGCCGCTTCCACCGCGAGTGGATGTTGCACCTCTCTTGGTGCGTCGGAATAGGTCGGCAAGGTAGTGTGCGCAGCCGCCAGGCTCGACCAGGCCCGGGCAAACTGTGAGTCGAGCGCTGTTGCCTGCTCGAATAGGCTAATTGCACGCCGGATATTTTCCTCCCCACGGCGCTGCCAGAAATAACGACCCCTAAGATAAAACTCGTAGGCTTCCAGATTATCGGTGGGCTTCCCGACATGAGCCATCGCCTGCTGCTCATCCGCCCCCAGCGCGATCTTGAGCGCTTGCACGATTTTTTCAGAAATCTCATCCTGGATCGCGAAAATATCTTCGAGTTCGCGATCATAAGTCGCCGACCAAAGGTGGCGATCGGTGCGCACATCGATTAACTGCGCGGTGACCCGCACCTTGTTGCCGGCCTTGCGAACACTACCCTCGAGTACATGATCTACATTCAGCTCCCTGGCTATTTCAGGGATACTGATCCCCTTGTTTTCTCTAAAGGCAAACGAGGAAGTTCGCGATGCCACTCTTAGCCCCTCGACCTTGACCAAAACATTCAGCAGCTCTTCCGAGATTCCATCGGAAAAATATGCATTTGCCGGGTCGTCGGACATATTAATGAACGGCAACACCGCAATCGACTTCTCCCCGCTCGCCACAGCTTCCTCAACAGTTGCACCATCCGCACTTTCGCTCGAGCTGAACCGCGACTCCCAGATGAAATAGCTCAGCGCCAGCGCCATCACGGCAATAATGATGTAGTCCAGCTTGCGGCCTGTTTGCGACGTTATCGACGCCGTGCGATCTACATCCTTTTCCTTTTTGAGACCCGCGGGCGTTAACTCAAAGGCCCAGGCGAAAAACAAGGCGAGCGGAAAACCCAAACCCAACGCGAGCATGAACACCTGCATCACCCAACCCGGCGCGGCGATGTTTTCCAACACGATGTCGGCAACTTGCAGCAGTAGCCAGGAAGTCACCGCGTAGGCAATACCGACGCGGAAGACGTTGCGGCGTTTGAGTTCTTCGAATAACGACATGCAAGCGTTCTCAAAATCCTGTGAATCGGCCAAGCCTACTGGTTTACAAGGCTTGACGCTAGCCCAACGGTATTTACAGCGAGTTGGAAGTGATTGTTTTTAAAGGTATTTAGGAAACTGCAGCCCGAATTGGCTATGGCCCTATTGGCAACTCACACTATCGCCCGCTGGCTGACAATAATCTGGCCAGCCATATTTACGCCAGTAATCCACCAGCCCCCCTTCTGTGACCAGCTCCGCAAACCGCGGGTCCTGCCGAAACGCCGCCATGTCGCCTCGCCAAAACATGTCCCAGTCATTGCCAACAATTGAACCCCGAGCCAGATTGACCGAGCGGTAGGCGTCATCGATCCGGTCGAAAGCTGCATAGCCCGGGACCACGATAAATAGAGGCCATGCTGATTCATTCTCTGCCAACATCTGGAGATACAACGATCTTTTTGCCGTATCGCCCCCCCTTGCTTCCAAAAACAGTTTTAGTCCTGAAGACATTCCGGCGTCGCCAAGTTGCTCGCCAAACTGCTCGGCCAATTCGATCGCCCGCTCGATTTTGCCGAGCCACAGGTTCGCCCCCGACTGTAGGTACAGACCAACGGCGTGTCCCAGCTCCCATGCTGCTTCGCCATATTTCAATGTGTTACCAGCATCGTCCAACCATAAATAAATCTGCCCCAGGTTAGTATTGGTGCCCGGGTGCAGCGGATCGAGGCGATAGGCGATCAGCGTTTCTTCCAGCGCATCACGAATGCGACCAACCGAGAGCAGGTGCTCGCCGTACCAAAGGTGTGCGGTTGAATTTTTTGGTTCACTGGCAATGGCGCGCAAATAATATGCATGCGCTGAAGACCATTCGTTATCCACCCGAGCCATATCGCCCAGCACCGCATAGGCTTCCGCCAGCGAATCATCAAGCGTCAGCGCTTTCTGGGCAGCAGACACCGCCAGCGGATATTGTTCGGCTATCGGTGTGTCGGAATAGGTTGGCAAGGTGACATGCGCCGCCGCCAGGCTCGACCAGGCACGGGCGAACTGCGGATCGAGCGCCGTTGCCTGCTCGAACATGCCGATGGCCCGCCGGATATTGTCCTCGCCGCGGCGCTGCCAGAAATATCGGCCCCTGAGATAAAGCTCGTAAGCTTCCACATTTTCAGTTGCCTTTCGGGCATCGGCTATCGCCTGCTGGTCCTCTGCCCCCAGGACAATTTTCAGCGCCTGCACGATGTGTCCGGATATTTCATCCTGGATTGCGAAAATGTCTTCCAGTTCGCGGTCATAAGTCGCCGACCACAGGTGACTGTCGGTACGCACATCGATGAGCTGTGCCGTTATGCGCACAGTATTGCCGGCTTTGCGGACACTCCCCTCCAGCACGTGATCGACATTCAGCGCTTTCGCAATCACTGGAATACTGATGTCCTTACCCTTGAAGGAGAACGAAGAAGTGCGCGACGCCACCCTGAGCCCCTCGACCCTGACCAAAACGTTCAGCAACTCTTCCGCAATTCCATCCGAAAAATACTCGTTGCCAGGATCGTCAGACATGTTGACGAATGGCAGAACGGCGATCGATTTCACCCCGCTTGCCGCAATCTCCACAATATCGGAGTCATCCGCGCTCTCGCCAAGCCACTGATGCGTGCTGGCAAAGAAAACCACAGCCACCGATAACAGGCCGATAATAATGTAATCGATCTTGCGCCCGGTCTGGGCGGTAATCGATTGGCCGCGATCGACATCCTTTTCTTTTTTCAGGCCATCAGGCGTCAGCTCGTACGCCCACGCGAAAAACATAGCCAGCGGGAACCCCATGATAATGACGGTCGCGAAGACCTTCATGACCCAGGCAGGCGCTTCAAAAGTCTCGAACAAGACGGAGGCAACTTCCACCAGCAGCCAGCCGACCACGCCATAAGCCACGGCGACCCGGAAAACGTTGCGACGCTTTAGCTCCCGGAAAAACGACATCTGCCAGTTTCTCCTGTCCTGAGATACAACCAAGCGTACTTGCTTCCGATTGGCGGCGCCAGCCAAGACCTGACATCAGAAAAGCAAATAACGCGGTGGGTCACCTTTTGCTTGTCAACCACGGGCCGGCACGCCAACATCGAGACTCAGAATTGCGATCATACCCGGCGGTACAAGCCGTTGAAACCAAAGGGCCGCTCGCGTAAACTGCGCGCCTCGCCAGCGCGGGGCAGAGACCCTGCCCCACCGGCCCGAACCGGCAAAAACTGGCTTGCAAAGCGGATATCGTAACAACCGCGCACATCATAATCGGGGTGTAGCTCAGCCTGGTAGAGCACTGCCTTCGGGAGGCAGGGGCCGTAGGTTCAAATCCTATCACCCCGACCAATATTATCTAATAAATACAAATTGTTATGCCATTGGATAATATCTAACCCTCGCCAATTTCAATGCCGGGACGCACTGGGGACACAACTCGTGGTCAAGCCAGTGGCTACCCTTTTTTGTGCCTGCTGCTGGCTCTTAACGTATAGGAGCTAATTATCATGGCTGAAAGCAACCATACTGACCTAATCAACGCTATAGACACGTTGCATGAAAATCTGCCCCAACTCGTGATGTTTGGTGATTTGCTATCCGCAAATAGACCGGACAGTTTTACGGAGGATGAAATAATAAGATCAGCCGGAGAAATGATTTTCCGGTTGGCACATGACGCCCGAACAGCCGCAGACCTGGTTGTTACGCACTGTGAGGCCCTAAAAAATAGAGGTGCGTCATGACTGACAATAACCACACAGAGGAAATGAAAAAAGAGGTCGAAAGGCTATTCAAAGAAGCGAGTGACATTGAACCCGGGAGAGCTGAACTGGTGGTTCATAGCTCATTATGCGCCACCGACGAAGAAAAGCGGGACCAACTCAAAAACATCATTAGCGGGGAATTTTCTGCCAAGATGAAGGCGGGTGACGCCACAGAAAAACTCCGTAAGAGTTTGATGCGGCTCCGTATGCTCGGTGATTTGCTGGACATAACAAACGACGAGCAGTCCCCAGATGAAGAATCAGTTTGGGTTGCCGGTGGCCTCATTTGGGAATGGGCTGAGGAGGCCCGTAAAGCCGGGCGCGTGCTTGAAGATCGCTGGTCGGAACTAGAAGACAGCAAATTGGAGAAATCGTCGGCAGGGGCATCGTGAAGTTTGATTAGACAAACAACACTCAGGGTCAGGGATGGCCCTCTAAAGACCCCGTAGGACATGTCAGATGGCCCAATGCACGAGCGTTTGTCCATATCTCCTACCCGACAATAGCCCTGCTTCTTGCAGGGCTTTTCTTTGTCCTATACTTGGGCAATACTGGGTTATAACTAGGTAAAGAAACATCCGGGGTTAGGCATTCAATAATTGAAGGAGACAACATGAAAAAATTGTATCTTTTACTAGCTATTATTGGCGCTATTGTCCCCTATATCTTCTTTTTTCAATTCTTTCAGACTGAGGGGTTAAACATACCTGCTTTTATTTCAGCACTTTTTGTAAATGGCGCTGCTGGTGGTTTTAGTGCTGATCTATTGTTGACGTCTTTTGTCTTCTGGTTATTTATGTTTCAGCAAGTCAAAGGATCGAGTGGCCCAAAGCCATACATATTCATTGTTCTAAATCTTGCTATAGGGTTGAGTTGTGCCTTGCCAGCTTACTTATATGCGCGAGAAAAATAGCATTAATGCAATAACAACTAAAAGTGGCCGAAAGCGGATCTTCAACTATTTAGATGTTTTATGAGTTCATTTTATTTCAAGACATTCGCCCGCCTCGCCTTGCTGCCTTATATAGGCGGTACGGTGATTCATATCCTCCGCCTTATTTACAATTTCCCAATTGATGAAATTCCTATTGAGGCTGACTGGCTGGTAGTCATAATTGGAGGATATGCCGGTATAGGACTAATCATTTACGCCAATAGAATACCCTTCCAGAATTTATTCGATAAGATTATTTATGGGTTGCTGATCTTTCATCTCGATGGTTCGGTAATACTTCATGCATATATACTATGGGCCGGAAGCCATGAGGTCCTTAACGTTTTTTCTTACGAGTATAGTTTTTTTGCTGTAGCGTATTTTATGGCGTTTGGATATTACGTACTTCGCCTGAAGAAGCGATTGTATAATTGAGCAAGCTCTGGATTTGTGGGACCTGCCATTCCTCCGCGTCCGCTTCTGGCCGAAAGCGGCCTGTCGTTTTCCTAATATTCGTGTGATCTGAACGTCCGCTTTCGGGAAAAGCAGACATTAGCGGCCACCGAGCAACGCCAAAATAATCGTCTATAGTTATCCTACCCGCACCACATAAGGGACGACCCTATGACACGAGCGATCTTTGCGGCAATCCTGATCTTTGCAACAGCTACAGTAACAGCCGACATGAAGATTACCTTCATTGACGCTAGACAAGCCGATGCTATCGTTATTCAGATCGACCAGGACTCAGGCGAACCCTTCACAATCATTGTTGACGGTGGCGACGGTGACAGTGATCTTCGAGATACGTTACCAGCATTGATGACAGGTGACTCCACGGTTGAGCTGGTCGTTCTCTCGCACCCTCACACAGATCATATCGAGGCGCTGGACTGGTTGATCCAACAATCAGGTTTCACGATAGAGCGCATCTGGTGGGGTGGTGAAGGACATACTATCGGAGGATTCACACGCTTCAAGACGGCTGTTGATGACAAAGGCGTCATGCTGGTCCGACCTGCAGAAGCGTTTCATCACTTTGTTGGTGCTACAGACTTCACCATTCGTGTTCTCAATAACGGCATGGAGTTTCCAGGGACAGCTGGTAAGGACATCAATAACGACTCGGTCGTATTCCAGCTCATTTATGAACCTGCATCTGATGTCAGAGTCACTGCGTTATTCACAGGCGACATTGAAGAGGCCCAGGGAGGAATGTTGGTGAGTGAATTTGGCGATGAGTTGAAATCAGACATCGTCAAGGTTCCACATCATGGGTCAAGTGAATTGTTTGATCAATTTCCAGCAAGAGTAGCTGCTGACTTCGCTTACGTGTCTTCAAGTGGCACTCACGGCACGTTCAAGCACCCGAGAAAGAACGCATTGGATCTTTACGCGGCGACTGCGGAGATATTCTGTACGTGCGACGCCGCTGAAACTCTTCATCACATTACGGTGACTGTAGATGAATTGGGAGACATATCAACATCACCAGCACAACCGCCTTATTTTGTGTGGGAAAGAGATGCAAATGGCGACTTGCAGCAGATAACGGTTACTCCCTGACG
>JACZVC010000034.1 GCA_022572885.1 Pseudomonadota bacterium
TTAAAAGGCTTTGGAGTACTTTCGACTAGTTTGGCTGTCATCCTTATATGCTCCTATTTCTCATTCGGTCGGATCAGAATATTTCCCAGTTTATCAACCTCGCCCGTGTGCCCGGGCAATATCAAAGTCGTGGCATCCATTTCAACGACAATCGCAGGCCCGGCTATCCTGTTGCCGGCCTTGATTTTGGAACGATCGTAAATGCGGGCTTCCTGGTCGCAGTTATCAACAAAGATGGTTTCAGCCCCCATAATCGCTGCAGACGCGTCTTTACCCCCCGACTCGATCAAAGGCGCCTTAACCATTGTAGCCTCGCCCTGGACCACAGCGCGCACATTGACCACCTCTTTGTCGGCGTCCAGGGCAAAGGTAAATAACTGCTCGTGGCGCTGGTCATATTCATCGGCAATGACATCCAGACCCTTGCTCCGCAGTTCATCCAGATCGACTTCGATGGTCAACGACAAGCCCTGACCGTGGTAGCGCACATCCACCTGGTAGCTGTTGGTTCGCTCCCCGCGGGGAACGTTTTCTTCGTCGAGTGACTGCGCCGCACTCTCGGCAAGCTGCTCAAGAATCGTGACCAGTTCCTCGCTGCTGGTGTCCGGAAAACGACGAATGAAAGTACGCGACGCTTCGTCACGGATCCTGGTTGTCGCATCGCCATAAGCGCACAACACGCCAGGACCGGGCGGAACAATAACGGGCCAGGAATTCATCAAGCGACCCAGCGCATTCGCGTGCAGCGGACCGGCGCCTCCAAAAGCGATCAGCGCGAAATCCCGGGGATCATGCCCTTGTTCGACCGAAACGAGTCGCAACGCGCCAACCATATTTTCGTTCACTATATCGACCATACCGGAGGCAGCTTTTTTTAGCGGAAGATCCAGCGCATCGGCTATTTTTTGCACCGATTTTTCCGCCAGCTTGCGATCGAGATTCATTTCACCGCCAAGACGGGCGGCGGCGGGCAGATATCCCAGCGTAATGTTGGCATCGGTAACGGTCGGTTCATCACCGCCCTGGCCATAACAGGCCGGCCCCGGATCCGCTCCGGCGCTTTGTGGGCCGACTCTCAGCGCCTTGGTCAATTCGGGCACATGCGCAATCGAACCGCCACCGGCGCCAACGCTACGCACATCGATCGATGATGCGCGTACGGTGATGTCACCGACGGTCGTTTCTCTTCGCAGCTGGGCAACGCCATTTTGTACGAGCGCGACATCGGTCGAGGTACCACCCATATCAAAGGTCAACAAGTTGTCAAAGCCCGCCTGTTTGGCAATCCAGATTGCGCCGCTGACGCCGCCGGCAGGTCCACTCATCAACAGGTTGACCGGCAAATTTTCGGCCGCTGCAGCCGATGCCAAACCACCATCCGAACGCAGAACGTGAAGTTGCAGGTCATCCATGGTCTTTTGCAGTTCGCCATGCAAATTCCGTATATAGCTGGCCACGCGCGGCCTGACATAGGAATTGGCGACCGTGGTTATCGCCCGCTCGTACTCCTGCATTTCCGGGACGACTTCAGACGACAAGGATACCGGTATGCCCGGCATGACTTCATTGGCGATTTCGCGTATCTGCTTTTCGTGTACATCGTTTGCGAACGCGTTTATCAACGAGACGGTCAGCGCTTCAATCCCCTGGTCCTTTATTCCAGCAAGCGTTTTTCGCATCGCATCGACATCGAGATCCTGGATAATTTCCCCTTTCGAACTGATCCTCTCCTGCGCCTCGACGGTCAACGCAAGCGGCGCCAACGGGTTGCTCTTGTTGTAGATTACCCAGCCGCCAAGCCCGCCCGGCACGAATGAGCGGGCGATTTGCAGCACCTGCCGGTAACCGCGCGTCGTAACCAGGCCAACGGTTGCGCCGGTCATCGTCAGGACGGTATTGGTCGCCACCGTCGTGCCATGCATGACGTGTGAAATCATCGAAGCATCAATTCGGGCGCTGTCGGTTACTTTTTTTATTCCGGTCAGGACACCGATCGATGAATCCTCCGGCGTACTGGGCACTTTTGCGGTAAAAAATTCACCGGACTGCTCGTTGACCAACAGCAAATCCGTAAACGTACCGCCGACATCGACACCGAGACGAAAACTCATATTGCCACCTTGTTCCTGTTGTCAACCCTTGTTTCGGGGGGATCGTTATTGCAGAAGTGTATGTTGTCTTTATCGGGTCAGTCCAAAACCGATTCCTTCGGCGGCGGAAAGATTCCAGCCTTCGGAATCAGCGCAGGCAGGCTGTGCCCGAGCTTACTTTCAAGCCATTCACTCGTCTCTACCAGCTTTTCCAGGTCAATTCCCGTTGCAAAACCTGAGCGATGCAACATATAGACCAGGTCTTCGGTTGGAATATTGCCCGTGGCATGCGGTGCAAAAGGACAACCCCCCATTCCCCCTACGCTGGCGTCGATCACATCGGCGCCAGACTGTATGGCAACGTAGGCATTTGCCAGGCCTGTATTCCTGGTGTTGTGAAAATGACAACGAACTGGAATATCGCCCGCCATCTGTTTCAATTTTGACACCAACGAAGCCACTTGCGCCGGTACGCCAGCACCTATCGAATCGGCGATTGCGATTTCATCAGGGTCTTCCTCCAATACACGCTGGGCAATGTCCAATACATGTTTTTCTGAAATCTCGCCTTCGAACGGGCAACCAAATGCTACCGATACCATGATTCCCGCTCGAATATTTTTCTTTTTGGCTTTCGCAGCGATTGAACGCCAGGCCAGAATCGACTCGTCAACACTGGCGCCCTGGTTCCGCTGACTAAATGTTTCGCTGGCCACCACCACCATCCCTATTTCGTCTATGCCGGTGGCGGCTGCTCTTTCAAAACCGCGGTCGTTGAGTACCAGGCCGATGTAACTGACATCCTTGCGCCTGGGCAACTCGCCGATGACTGCTTCCGCATCGGCCATTTGGGGCACCTTTTTCGGATTCACGAAACTTGCGACTTCGAGCCGGCGCAGCCCGGCGTCAATCAGCCGATTGATCAATTCGACTTTAAAGGCGGTCGGTAATTCGCAGGATTCGCTTTGCAGGCCATCCCGGGGGCCGACCTCGGTGAGCGAAATTCTGTCGGTCATTCAGTACAATACCAAATGCAAAAATAGTGTTATATTGTATACAATATCGCTAATGTTACCAACAAATATGGCTAATAAGACCGAAGAATTGATTATATTGTATGCACTTTGACTTTTTGTTCCTCTGCTTGCTCAAGCATGGAGGCACCAGAAATCCCGCTGCAGAACGATTCCAGGGAGCGAATTACACCTAATGTCCACCGACAATAATCAGCCCGGTGGCCCGTTGTCGGGGCTACGGGTTATCGAATTGGGAACGCTGCTTGCGGGCCCTTTTTGTGGGCAGTTAATGGGTGACCTGGGTGCAGAGATTATCAAAGTGGAAGCGCCCGGCGTGGGTGACCCTATGCGCCAGTGGGGTCAGGAAAAAGCGCATGGCAAATCCTTGTGGTGGCCCGTCATTGCCCGCAACAAGAAATCGATCACCGTCAATCTACGGGTGCCGGAAGGACAGAAAATCATTTGCGATCTGGTTGCGAAATCAGATTTCCTGCTGGAGAATTTCCGTCCCGGTACCATGGAAAAATGGAATTTGGGCTATACACAGCTCAGCAAGGCCAATCCTGCCCTGATCATGATCAGGGTGTCGGGCCAGGGACAAACAGGCCCCTATGCCAAACGCGCCGGTTTTGGCTCCATCGGCGAAGCGATGGGCGGCCTGCGCTATGTCTGTGGCGACCCGGCAAATCCACCGAGTCGCTTTGGCATCAGTATCGGCGATTCGCTGGCCGCGACTTTCGCCACGATCGGCGCGCTGGCCGCATTGTATGAGCGAAATCGAACTGGAAAAGGTCAGGTTGTCGACTCCGCTATTTACGAAGCCGTCTTGGCGATGATGGAATCATTGATTACCGAATACGACCAGGCAGGCTACATTCGCGAACGAACCGGTCCGGTTCTACCCAATGTTGCACCATCCAATATCTATCCGACCAAAGACTCCCGCTTCCTGCTGATCGCCGCCAACCAGGACACTGTGTTTAAACGGCTGACACAGGCGATGGATCAACCGGAGCTGGCTGAAAACGAGCGCTACGCAAGCCACGCTGCCCGTGGGCAGCACCAGGCGGAACTCGATGACCTTGTTGCGAGCTGGTCTGTCCAGCATACTATTTCGGAACTAATTGATATCCTTGAAGAAAGTGGCGTGCCGGCCGGGCCGATTTACCGGGCGCCAGAAATGCTCGAAGATCCCCATTTCAAGGCCCGGCAAGCTATTATCAAGATCATGCATCCGCAATTTGGCGAACTGGCCATGCAAAACGTAGTACCCAAGCTTTCACGAACACCCGGCAAGGTACACAGCCCGGACCCGACACTGGGTCAGCACAACGAGGAAATATTCCAGGGCCTGCTCGGCATGGAAGATTCGGCAATCGAATCACTCAACGATGCCGACGTGATCTGATACAGATGCCCGATGATGCAGGCAATGCAACGATGGACCCTGGCTTTGGTTATAAACTCGACTTCGGTGGCCAGCCTGCACTGATTATCGTCGACTTCGTCAAGGCCTACCTGGATCCGGAGTCGCCTTTGTACGCTGGTGTTGAGCAGACTTGCGAAAACTGCTCGGTATTGCTGACCGCGGCTCGGCGGGCCGGCATTCCAATATTCCACAGCAATGTCAGCTATGAGCCTGGTAGTGACGATGGCGGTATATTCAAGAAAAAGTTGCCCTTGCTATCGGTTTTCGACCGAGGATCGCCACTCGCTGAATTCGCCGACAAGCTGCAGCCAAAAAACGGTGAAATTGTTATTACCAAGCAATACGCCAGTGCTTTTTTTGCAACTTCCCTGTCTGCATCCCTGGTTGCCGCCGGGATCGACACTTTGATCATCGCCGGCGTGACCACCAGTGGCTGTATCCGGGCTACGGCAGTTGACGCTATCCAGCACGGTTTCATCCCGATCGTCGTCGAAGATGCCGTTGGCGACAGAGACACCGGTCCTCATGAGGCCAATCTATACGATCTGCAGGCAAAGTATGCGAACGTAGTCAGCCAGGCCACAGTACTGGATTACCTTGAGAAAATTAGCCAAACCTGATCAATGACAGCATGCAGGAACGCAAAAACCTGAGATGAGCAGCCAGGCACAAACTTTATTTGAGAAAGTCTGGAACCGTCACGTGGTCGTTCCGGAGTCGAGTGACACGCCGGCAACGCTTTATATCGATTTGCACCTGATTCATGAAGTGTCGTCTCCACAGGCCTTTTCCCTGTTGCGGGAAAAAAACCTGCCCGTCCGGCGGCCTGACAGAACCCTTGCTACGTTGGATCATTCAACGCCAACCGATCCCGAACCGGCAGCGCGGACGATACCGATAGTCACCGCGGACGTGGCCAGGCAGATCCAGGCTCTGCAAGATAACTGCGCAAAATTCGCCATCCAGTTGTATGACCTCGGGTCTGAGCAGCGAGGCATCGTGCATATCATCGGACCGGAACAGGGATTGACCCGACCCGGAATGACCATCGTCTGCGGCGACAGCCATACGAGTACCCACGGCGCTTTTGGTGCGCTGGCTTTTGGCATTGGCACGACCGAGGTCGCGCATGTACTGGCCACCCAGTGTCTGCTGCAGAATAAACCCGCCTCGATGGCAATCAATATCACCGGCAGCCTGACCGATGGAGTAAGCGCCAAGGATCTGATCCTGGCGATCATCGGGAAAATAGGTGTCCGTGGCGGCATCGGTCACGTCATCGAGTATCGCGGCGAAACCATCGACTCACTGTCCATGGAACAACGAATGACGGTCTGCAATATGTCCATCGAGGCAGGGGCGCGGGCTGGCATGATCGCGCCGGATCAAATCACTTTTGATTACCTGGAAGGCAGGGGAAAAATGCCGACGGGAGCGAACTGGTCTGAACTGCTAAAGAGCTGGCAGGATCTGTTCAGCGACAACGACGCAGTATTTGACCGGCAGGTCGATATCGATGCCGGCGGAATGAGGCCGATGATCACCTTTGGCACCAACCCGGGAATGGTCATGTCTATCGACGACTGCATCCCGGAAAAAGGCACAGACGAGTCATTGGATAAGGCGCTGGCCTATATGGGGCTTGAACATGGTCAGACATTGCTCGGGCAGAAAATCGATATCGTTTTTATCGGCAGCTGTACCAACGCCCGTATCAGCGACCTGCGGGAAGCCGCAACCCTGCTGAGAAATCGCAAAATTGCCAAGGGACTGCGGATGCTGGTCGTTCCGGGGTCACAGGCAATCAAGAAACAAGCCGAGTCCGAAGGGCTGGCACAGATTTTTATCGATGCCGGCGCAGAATGGAGGGAATCGGGTTGCTCGATGTGCATTGCGATGAACGGCGATACCGTCCCACGCGGGCAATATGTATTGAGCACCAGCAATCGCAATTTTGAAGGACGCCAGGGAAGTGGC
This sequence comes from Pseudomonadota bacterium, assembly GCA_022572885.1. Taxonomy (NCBI): domain Bacteria; kingdom Pseudomonadati; phylum Pseudomonadota; species Pseudomonadota bacterium. The sequence goes on from JACZVC010000034.1 coordinate 6,513, forward strand.
GCTCGCTCGATCCTGGCCAGCCCGTTAACCGCTGCAGCAACGGCAATAAACGGAAAAATATCCGATCCCGTTGAGCTGATGTAAACGATGGCCCATTGCCGACTGGAAAACGCATGATACAGACCATTTCGATTATTCGTTCCAGGACTGTCGTATTGACCAACCGGAATATCGACACCGACCAGATTCTCCCCGGCCGTTTCCTGACGACCACTTCCCGGCACGGCCTGGGTCCGCATCTTTTTGCCGACTGGCGCTATGACGATCAACAAAATCCGAAGAAAGATTTCCCGCTGAACCGAGTTGAGGCGGCGGAATACCAGGTCTTGGTCGCCGGCGACAATTTCGGCTGTGGCTCATCACGCGAACATGCGACTTGGGCTTTACTGGACTATGGCATCCGCGTCGTGATCAGCACCCAGATTGCAGATATCTTCAGATCCAATGCGTTGAAAAACGGCTTACTACCGATCATCGTCGAGCCGAAAATCCACGGCTGGCTGACCAGACACGCTGGCGAGTTTGTGGAAATTGATCTGCAAGAACAATCGTTGACCATGGCGAATGGTAATATCGTGGGATTCCCGATCGACCCGTTTGCCAAGACCTGCCTGCTCAACGGCGTCGATCCCCTGGGTTTCCTGCTGCAGCAGGAGGCGGAAATCGCAGCCTACGAAAAGTCTGATTCATGACAGAAAAATAAGCCGATATTCGCAGAAAGCAAAAAAAGAAAGCCCGCCGAAGCGGGGCCTCTCTTTTCCGATCAGGTCGCGCAGGATCAGGTGCGGTCTTCGCAACCGTCTCGATCGACATCTATTACCGCTGTTTCGAGCAGACAAGCATCGGCGCCGTCTGGCACTTCGTCGTCGTCCGTATGGACGACACATGGATCGGTGCCGACATCGCAAGCTTCGGTGAGGGCGCTCTTAGGCCGTCACGATCCTCATCCCCACTACCGTCACCCGCGCGTCGACATCACTTCCTGTATAAAGTCACACTTGATGCCGGCCTTCGCATGATGCTTGGCAATCGCTTCGGCGTTCGGGGCGTCCAGCACACAATAGATCTTGTTGCCCTTCTCGCTGAACAGGATGTCGTGGTGCGTGACCCCGAATTCGTCCGGCGCCGCGTCCTGCAGTTTGTTCAGCTCGTCCGCCGTGAACGGCGTCATGGGATGGGCATCGATAAACTTCGGCACGGTTGTCACCTCCTCCCGCTTTTCGGCGGATTTGCCGTTGTCGTTGTTATCTGTTGAGCTTAGTACAAATTCGAAGAATTTGCCGGGTGGTTAGCTGAGCCTGACCTTATTGACCAGCCTGGAATGTCCGTATATGGACTCCTCCTTTTTGCAAGCAAGCCGTATGGTCTTGCCCCAGTCTATGTGACACTTCCGGGCTATGCTTGGACTTGCCCCAGTCTAGATGACACTTCCGGGCTATGATTCGAGCATAGGAGGAAGTGAAATGAGCAGGCAACGATATTCGCCAGAATTTAAAGACGAAGCAGCCCGTCAAATAGTTGATCGAGGGTATTCTGTGGCAGATGTTTCAAAACGATTGGGCGTGTCAGCGCACACCGTATAACCTTGTCACCATGATCAGCCGGCAATTTTTCCCCCTCTGCTTGAGCCTATGTCTCTATCTGTTTTGCATCCAGGACAGTTTGGCCCGTGTTGATATCTGCCGAACGCCGATCGCTTATTCCCATTTAACAACGGAAATTATCAGCCATAACGAGTCCGCTATAGAGAGAAACCTCGGTGATACTGAACAGGAGAATTACAATCTTGATCTGATGATCAAATCCGCAGCCTACAGCCTGCTTTTCGGGTTCGGTTACCACTATTCGATTATTGATATCAGCACGCTCGACCCGCAAACCAACGGCCATTTACATACTTTTTTTCTGCCGCTGCACCGGATCAGTCACAATGATGTCGGGAGTTTTCGTTTTAGCGTTGCCCCCGCTCTATCTGCTTCCTCCAATGTAATGAAAAACCCCGGCCAATACACGGCCGATGCATTTCAACTGCTGGCAGCACTGGTTTGGGACCGGCGCTTATCCGATCGGGTGAGCTTGCAATATGGCCTCTGCGGTGATCACCGTTTCGGTAATTATCGAATTTATCCTTTGATTGCTGTCCACTGGCAATTTAATCCCGTCTGGACATTTGAGTTGGGTTACCCGACGTCACAATTGCGTTATCGGTTTTCGACCGGATCGACTTCCTCACTGCAGATCACTCCGGATGGCAATGAGTGGTATGTTTCGGACAAAGACCTGGGCCAACATTCTCAATTCGTTTACCAATCTTATGCGCTCGAATGGTCATTTGATTGGCAGTTAGGCGCGAAACTGACTCTGACAACCAGCGTTGGCAGGCAACTTCACAATCGCTATGAAATGACATTGCGCGATGGCAGCCGGGTCCGCCTCGCCGGCGAGTCAGCGACACGTTTCGCGGCCAGGTTACGCTGGCGTTTCTAGCAACAAACCCTCGCTGGCAACTACACAGCTAAGGCCTGCACGGTTTTTTGGCATTCGGCTCCGTATAAGCTGGATGGGTTTCCACCAGCACTGATTTCCATGTTGTAAACTCTGCCCACAATCGACCTGAGGGCACCAGCTATGGACCGGGCAGTAAACGTATTCGGCGAGGCACTGGAGATTTGCAGCGAGAATCCGAAAGCCGGCTTTTTCCGGGATGGCTGCTGCAACACCAGCGACGAGGATTTAGGATCGCACACCGTGTGCGTAAGGCTGACCCGGGAGTTCCTCGAGTTTTCGCGATTCCGAGGCAATGATCTCTCCACGCCAAGACCCGAGTTCGGGTTCCCAGGTTTGCAACCCGGTGACCGCTGGTGCCTTTGCGCAGCGCGATGGCTCGAAGCGCATGAGAACGAGATGGCGCCTCGTGTGTTTCTCAAGCGGACCCACAGACGCGCTCTCGAGATTGTATCGCTCGATCTACTGAGACAGTTCGCGGCGGATCTGAACTGACAGCCGACAAAATATGGTGCCGGTTGAACTGGCACCGTAATCGTCTTTGCTCGTAACACTCTGTTTTATATGGCGCGCCCGGAGAGATTGATTCGAATCGCCTTAGGGCGATTCTCGGGTCTGCGACCCGGCGTCGCTGTGCTCCACCGTCCAAAACGCTCACACGTTTGGTCGAACTCCCGACCGCCTGGTTCGTAGACAGGGTTGCCAGATTTCTGGCTCTTATTAATCAACAACTTACGCGGCCCGCCCTCACTCAAGTCGCCGCCGAGTGCCGCAGAGGCACGTGGAAACGTGGCGCTGCCCTACGTTTGGGACTGTGCTGCCCACATAGGTATTTCCCGATATCGTCCTAGGCGAAACTGCTCATTGTACGTGTGCTACTGATACTTATACTTTATGTGCTGGGTTTCGCTTCGCGTGGCTGAGTTTGCCTGCGGTGCGGCGTATCCACGTGACGTCAAGTTCGAGGAACGGTTTACCTCGTTCTCCGCAAGTCTTCCGTAGCAGTGGAAATCGATTTACTGGATCATGGCTTTCGATATTCAATTCGATCCCGAGCTTGCCCAGCGTTACAACGCAACGGGGCCTCGCTATACGTCCTATCCAACCGTCGCCGAACTCACTGAAGATTTCAACGAGCTGGACTATCGGCGCTTAGTGGCACTCAGTAATGGTAATACACTTCGTCGTTCATTATCGGTTTACGTACATATACCCTTCTGCCGATCACTCTGCTACTTCTGCGGTTGCACCAAAAAGATCATCAATGGTGCAGAACAAGCAGATGCTTATCTCAAACGACTGCACAAAGAGATTCAGATTGTGGCTAGCCTCTATGATCACGAACGAACCGTGGAGCAAGTTCACTGGGGTGGGGGTACTCCGACTTTCCTGAACCACGCGCAGCTCACCGATCTGATGGGCGCACTGAAAAGGAATTTTAATTTGAGCACTGGCGGTGATCGTGAATTTTCGATTGAGATCGATCCACGCGGGATGGCATCCGAGAAGATAGCGTTGCTCGCGAATCTCGGCTTCAATCGAGCCAGTTTTGGCATCCAGGATTTCGACGATCGTGTCCAACATTCGATCAACCGAATCCAGTCTGTGGATGAGACTCGCCGCGCCATCGAAGACGCACGTCAGTATGGATTCAAATCGCTGTCCGTGGATCTGATCTATGGGTTACCGCATCAAACCGCAGAAAGCTTTAGCTGCACTCTCGATACCATCATCGACATAAGGCCCGATAGAGTCTCGGTATACAACTATGCACACCTGCCGGATTTATTTAAACATCAACGTTTGATCCTAAAAGAAGACCTGCCGACACCGGAGGAAAAGTTCCACATACTGGGAATGACCATAAAGCGATTTAAAGAGGCGGGTTACACCCACATCGGTATGGACCATTTCGCTTTACCTGACGATTCACTAGTCAAGGCGAGACGTAATCGTGACCTGCATCGGAACTTCCAGGGATATTCGACAAAGCGCAATTGCAATCTCGTTGGCTTGGGTTTGAGCGCTATCAGCAAAATTAGAGGCCATTACAGTCAGAACTACAAGACACTCCCTCGCTATTATGCGGCATTGGATGCTAACCGCCTACCTATCTGGCGAGGTCTTATACTCAACAAAGACGATGTTGTACGTGGAGACGTTATCGAAAAAATCATGTGCTACGGTCGATTTGAGTTTCCCGAGCTTGAGCGTCGACATGGCATCAATTTCAGAGAGTATTTCTCAAGCGAACTCCAACGTTTGAAATCGCTGGAAGACGATGGCCTCGTCAGCGTTTACGAATCGAGTATTGAGGTTCTCCCAATGGGAAGATCATTCCTCCGCAACATTGCCATGAATTTTGATTCCTACCTGTTCAACGCCAAGACTAAAGGAACTCGTTTCTCCCGCACCGTTTAAGGCTATCGGTTCACAATGACAATATCTGCTGCAAGTATCGATTCCACCTTTGACTTGATGCGGTCGAAACTGCACAAGGTCGTACCCGATTTCGAGCTGCGATATAAGGCCGAACTCGTTTATGACATCAATCAACTGAAGGAAAAGCGGGGAGCAATAATTCTCGGTCACAACTATATGGAACCGGCCCTGTACCACACGGTCGCCGATGCAGTCGGCGATTCTCTGGAACTTGCCAGAAAAGCCGCCTCGACGAGTAAGGATCCAATCGTCTTCTGTGGCGTGCGTTTCATGGCGGAAACCGCCAAGCTTCTAAATCCTGAAAAAACCGTCTTGTTACCTGCCGAGGGAGCGGGCTGTTCCCTGGCAGCCAGCATAGCGGCTGAAGATGTACGCCGGTTGCGCCAAGCTTTTCCTGGCATTCCGATCATCGCGTATATCAACACGTATGCCGAAGTAAAGGCTGAATCCGACATTTGCTGCACATCAAGTAATGCAGCGAAAGTTGTCGAAGCTCTGGATAGCGACACAGTCATTTTGATACCAGATGAGTACCTGGCGTTGAATGTGGCAAACGAAACGGGGAAAAGGATACTCTTCCCTACGAAAGAGACTGAGATGCGCCTAAGAGCCATGGACCGAACGAATTATCAGATGATCGGGTGGCATGGCCGATGTGTAGTGCACGAGGTGTACGATGTTCTCGATATTCAGGCTATCCGAAAACAATTCCCCGGGGTTGTTGTGCTGGCACATCCGGAATGTAGTGCAGAGGTGGTTGACGCTTCAGACTTCTCGGGGAGCACTTCGCGAATGATTGAGTATGTTCGCAATACCGATGCGCCCTATTATCTTCTGTTAACCGAATGCACGATGGGCGATAACATCATCGCCGAGAATCCCCAGAAGGAGATCGTTCGACTCTGCAGCGTGCGCTGCCCCTTTATGAATGAGATTACACTCGAAGACACGCTGGCAGCTCTTCAGGAGAATCAACACGTCGTGGAGATCCCGGAGGAAATTAGAGTCCCGGCGAAACGTGCGCTGGACCGGATGATGGAAATCCAGTAGGTGGCAACTAACTCAGGCTACGCACCGCGATTATTTGACATTTGTCGGCCGGCGGCCTTAGGAAATCCGGCTGATGTTCCAACCACCGCCAGCCAATTTCACCAGGATTGCCGCCATAAACGAGGTCCGACAACAGCGCCTCAAAGAGGTAATACAGCAACAGCGATAACCAGGTACGACCCCAACGCGTCTGATCAGCCAGGTAGCGTAGTAACTGATCCCTTTGCCGGTATCCCAGGCTGTTGAACAGAACATCGAAGCGTTCACGGCTTGCGTCCTGCAGTCGGCCGACTCCATTGACAATGGTATTTCGCGCGTCTGGGTCAATTCCGGGGGCCGTGATCACCGCCTCGAGGTATGCAGCAGCGTTGACGTCCATCGCGCCTGGAGAATCCGGTCCGCTTGGGAACAGGTGCTCCTGGACGATCTGCAGGACCTGGCGTTGACTAGCGGAAAATAACGCGAACGATGTCTCCTGGGTCAAATCCTTACGCAATACATAAGGCAATCCTATCAATGCTGCAGCGGTTGCCAGTGCGGCGCCTTCCCGCAACAGAAACCCACGCCGGCCCAGGCGGCCGATCTGCAACAATTCTTCCACCAATAGTTCGTCGTTAGACTGATTATTCTTCCGCTGAATCACTTCTGATCAATCACTTCTTACAAACCAACTGAGCCGTATCTTTTGGCGATATATACGGCAATAGCCAATCTGGCAGATGGGTTGCCACGTATTCCGGTACACTGTCCCGAAAACGAATAATGCCGTTGATGTCGACAATGAATTCGGTCGGTACCTTGAGCACCCGATATTGATCGGTTACTGACTCACCGGCATCGAATGCCGTTGAATATTTAATCTGGTAATCCTCTTCGAACGATCGCATCTCCTCTGGCGAATCGCTCCAGGTCGTATTGATCGCGATGATTTCGATCTTATCCCCAAATTGCTCCTGTAATTTCTGGTACCGGGGTGTCTTTTTTATGCAGTACGGGCACCAGGTATTCCAGAAAACTGCATACACGGGCTTTTGTCCGCGATAATCGGATAACCGAAATGTGCCGCCATCCTGCGTCGAAATCTCGAAATTCGGTGCCACCTCGCCAACGCCGGAAGCAGCCGCCGGAACACTGATCAATAGCAGAACCAAAGTTATCAAACTAAGTATTAGACTTGATTTCATGAGTCCTATCGCCAGTAAATGTCTATCCAATAGGACCGACGGGGGAATTATTTTATAACTGCGCGTGGCGATGCGACGTTGCGAAAAATACCTATCATCGAGAGCGGTGCACTTGCTACGAAATTGCTTGCTGTGGAGCAGTTTGAGGCGCCATTTACCGTACGCGGCGACCAGACTATCGTCTTGCAATACGTACAAATACTTACTGAAAATATTCGCGTTGGTTTGCATCAATTGGGGTGGAGCCAAGAACGCTTTTTACTAGGATTTTTTTGGGCTACCGCACGATCATCACAATTCTCCGCCTGAATACGGACTTTCTTGCAACAACCCGGTTACACGCTGTGAAAACGGAACAGTGAAGGAAAAGCTACAAGTGGGATGTGTTGAACTGACAGGCGATGGTAGTTCGATTTCTTCTAGCGTATCTGTTCAACCTATGCTCGTCGCTAAAACGATCAGTGAAGCGTGCCGAATACCCAGTCCCAGAATGGCGAGCTAATACCGAATTTCGATTTATCTGACTTGTAATGATGTTCCAGATGGTGACGTGTCACCGACTTCAGGAACGTATGTCGTATCTGAAGATGATGTGTTGCATAGTGGATATAGTCATAAATTATGTAGCCAACAATAAAAAACGCGAAAAAGGGTTCGAGCCATGGTGCAGGTATCAGCAAGGAAAACAAAACCCACAAAATGGCCATAATTATGACCGCGCCGAGCGGTGGCATGACCAGCCTGCCCTTGTCGTCCGGCACCTCATGATGGACGCCATGATACAGGTACACCAGGCGCTTGCCGAATGAACTTTTGGCGGGAAAGTGGAATGCGAATCGGTGCACCAGATACTCCATCAGGGTCCAGACGATCAGGCCGGGCAGCACCATTGCGGCGACTTGCGCAACCGGCATTTCCTGTACAGCCAACGCGCGCCACAACAAGTACACGACCACCGGCGACCAGAACAGCAAAGGGACGATTGGGTGAACGAAGGTTAACGACTCGAGAAAATCATTCTTGAAAAGCCTGACCGATTTATTGCTCATGGGTGGTTCCTGTATTTCTCGGTACGATAATGTGTTGAACGCCGCGCTTTTGAAACATTTGAGCTTTTAGCTATGCGGCGCTGATGACAAACCGCTTGGCAGACCACCTGCCAGGCGGCGCAGCCGCAGGAGGGGAGTCAGGCGATTGATCACGACTATGAAGACCTTGCGCATTCGGTCTTGCGGGCAATTCAGTTCACGAACGCCGTGCCAGGAATGAGCCCCTCTGGCGAACAGCAGGCTATAGTTGCCGATAGCCTGCGAGGTGGCCACGGACTCCAGATCCTCGAACTCCGGGTTCGGTGCGCGATCTCTACGGTGTTTGTCGCTCAGTACCACGGTTTGTCCGCCCCATTCGGGGTCCCAGTCCTCGGCCGTGTTGAAATAAAAGACCTGGGAGCCATACTTGCGCGCCGCATCCAGATGTGGCGAGACCGAACAGCCGGCCGTTGCGTAATGCCAGTGACAATTAAGGTCGAATCGCTGGATTCCCAGCATACGGCATACGAAATCATGGTATTCCGGACCCCGCAATTCGGCGATGAATTCTTTCCACGCCTCGGCAACGGGCAGGCCGTCTGAGTACTCCAGCACGTAGCGATCATGAGCCCGCTGGCCGTGTTTGCGCCGGTACCCGAAGCTTTTCTTGAACAAGGAGACATCGGGCAGAGTTTCAACCAGCCGCCGGTGGCCGGCATCGGTCAGGACTCCCTCCGGGTTGATCCACGGAAACGGGTCCTGAGACTGAAAATCATTGTTACTCAAACTGTCCAACCGCTCTAAATTCAGGTAATTCATGCCATTCTCCCGCCGCCGGCCGAACCGACTGCTGATTCACGGCTCGCGTGTTGCGGCCAATCCTTCACGATTGTCGGGTCATTCATGGGAGACCCTGCAAGGTGTGCTCTCAATCCCAGTATCTTCCGCACCTGGCGGGCCGCGGCATCGGCTACTGGTAAACCGGCACGATCGGTTTTTGTCACCAACGGTGCGCTGAATGGATGGGCGATGCCCAGTCGGATAAGCGTCTGGTGCAACGCCGTCAGGTCGCGAGGCGGAACGACAATGCCGCGCTCGATGAGCCGTGCGCAGAAATATTCCAGGCTCTGTTGGGGTCTGACCGTTCCCCGCTTGTTCAACGGGCGGGCCTGGGAGCGTGCGAAAATCGCTTCCTGGAAGAATTTCCGCGGGTTCGACCGTTGGTCGGCTTGCGGGTACATATAAACGGGCTTGCCGGAAGCGGCGGCGTCGGCCAGCAGAGACTCGTCATCTCCCGTCACGACAAGCGCATCAGCCAGATCCAGATAGGCCAGGTAGGTGACATCGTCGTGCCGATTCGGCGACCAGGTGTGCACATGCCTGGATTCCCCCAAACCGGCAACCAGGGCCCCGGCAAAACCCGGGTGCGTCCGCCGGCTGATTAGGGCGAAAATAGACCCACCGGCCAGGTGAGCGAAGGTCTGAATTTCCTCGCCTATACGCCGGCCCGTCTTCGTATCGTGGGCCGCCCCGGTACTGCCTTCGCCGAGTAACACTACGATGCGTGGATGCGGCGCCCGGCCGAACAAGTGAGGCCAATTTTCGTGCGCCTGGGCAAGCCGCTCCGGGGTTATCTGGGTCAGGCGGGTCACGGTCTCGATTCGCCGGGGATTGGGTGGCAAGTGGTAGTATGCGGGACTGACCACGATGTCGAAGTGATCGGCGACGGCGTCTCCCGCGCCATCTACCCGCACGCAACGCGTACGACCCCCGCTTTCCCGGCAAAGCCGGCGTGCCCAGGCACCGGTGTGTCGGTTTGCCGCGATCACCAGGTCAGGCCTGGCGCCGGGCGTGTCGAACGGTGAATGTGTTAGCTCGTATGGCCAGCCCAGCGCATCGGCGAGTGCTATGGCCTGAGACGTGTCGCCGGGATTGTCGTCGGCGAGTACCCATACCCGGGGAACGTCGTCCCCGCACCAGCCGATCTCGCGCGACGCATGTGATTTGGGGTCATTGGCGCTGCGGTTGTTGAATACGAGCTTCCACTGTACGTGGGGATGACGCTCGGCAGCCGCCTCGAACCATGTCTTCCACCAGTTCTGTTCGCGTGGCCGAGTATGCAAGCAGGTTCCGTCGGCCAATATCTTTTTCCGGGGAGAGTCCTCTATGATCACGTAAACGAACCGTTGTGCCCAGTCGAACAGGTCCTCGATCACCCACGGTACGTCTTCGTCCGGGATGTAGTTCAATGCTTCCGTACATACCACCCCATCGAAACGCTCCACGGGACGTGAGCCGCCGGAGGGTCCGGCAGGATAATAATGGGTGATATTTACGCCGGATTGTCCGGCGACCGGTTCTGCACGCACCTTTTCCTCGGCCACTTCACCAGCGAAGCAGTATTTAAGGATCGTCGCCGACCTGGTTTTCTTCATCAGGTTCCGCAGGCCCTCGGCTTCCATTACGGGGGTGGGCGGCCGAACGATCCGCTGCTCGTGAGTATCCCCTTTGACCTGGCGCGCCCGGAGCCTGGTAAGCAGGCTCGTGTATTGGGCGCTGGGCCGTTCGGCTGTGAAGACATGATATCCGGCAAGATCGGCGGAGCGTTCCAGGTCGTACCAGACCTGGCCTACCGGATTGTGCTGATAGACGAAGAGTTGTGGCAGGGGATGCCATGGCTGCGTGTGGAGGATGGTCCAGTGCAGGAGCTTCGAGCGGCCCGGTACATATTCCTCATCCCGCGCGTGCCATTCGGCAGGCAGGTCGCCGCGCAAACCGGGCACCGTCCGTACCTTCTTCAGTAGCTTGTTCTTACGCCCATGCTGGGCTTCATCCAGGGTCCAGATCGATTCCATCCGCGCGCAGTCGATCAACATCACCGCGGTGTCCAGCAGGGCGGTCGAGGAAAGCGGCGGTACGGTAAGGATGCCGCAGTCACCCATGTCGGTATCGAACAACTCGGCGGGGTCGCCGAGGTACGCCTGATCCACGTCGTTCCAGATTGCGCGTCCAGTACCCCCCGCGAAATGTGGAATGGCAAACCGGTAATTTGTGAATCCCGTGAGCCATCTTCGCCGGTTGAAACCGGCGAGTTCCTTCATCAGGTAGATTTCATAGATTCTGGCTGGATCCCGGACGCGTTCGATCGACCAGATAAAAATCCGTTCGGCCCGGTAGTGGGCTGGTTCGGTACCGAGAAAAATTCGCACGGGCGGCTTGGGGCTCGGCGTCACGCCATCGGCTACGCCCAGCACCACGCACTCGGGCTCGGGCCGCATGCCGGATGCGTCACGGCATCTGTTGTTCCGCGACGAAAAAGTGTTTCGCAACAGAGATGGGATTACATACATAATGGAGGCCAACACTCGGAAATAATGTGTGGCTTTCTCGCGGGCAATCCACGCCAATCGTGTTACCGCCCAATACGGAAAGGCCAGCTGAACACCTTCCTAAGATCGGCGGGTGACGTCTATAGGTACTTCTACGTATCGCGGCCAGACCGAAAATGGGCTCGCCTAATCTGATGCTGATTTCCCATCGAATGTTGTACGCAGGTGAGCAATTACCGCAATAATATCGATGTCGCTAAGATTAGGATTGCCGCCTTTGGCAGGCATCGCCAATGGGGATCCCGGACTCTGGAACCCGTTCAGGATGCTCTGAAACAGTTCTTGGTCGGATTTTCTAAGCGGTCCATCGGGCGCAGTAAAATCAGTCACTCCCGGTAATGCCCCTTTGCCGTTAGCACCGTGACACGCGACGCAGGTCTGCTGATAAATATTTGCCCCGGCAACCGCATCGACTCGCGACATGCCAACGGCCTTCTCGGATGGTGAAGCAACAGGCTTGCTTTGTGAAATTTTGTTTCCAGTTGGGTGATTACTCGCTTGAAGAAAAGCCAGTATGTCTCTGGCCTCTTGCCCAGTGAGACCTGCACGCACGCGCATGTGCGAAACTATCACGCGCCAGTACTGATCTTGAAATTCCTGCGGACCGCGCATATTGTGGCAGCGGCTACAATTGGCTGCCCAAGTCTTGGCGCCAACCGTCACGTCACCAACCGAATCATCGGCGTGTACCGGTTGTAGCAGCGTTATTGTCAGGAAAACGATAGCGGCTATGCACATCACAGAACGATATAAGCTGTTCATTGTTCTCTCCTTAATAGCCGTATGCGAGCTGGATAAGCCAGCGATCTTCGTCGCTTGCGCCCCCCGCATCGTTGTCGTTTATTTCATAACCAAATTTCACAATCGCGTTGGGTGCAACGAGATAGTTAAGCCCAATAGCCCATTGCTGTTGCTGTTGACTCGCATGCGGTGTGTTGAGGTCGGTATAGCGCAGTACGCCTTCCCAGTTGTTGTGGCCAAACTTGTATGCGCCTTGTACATACAACGCTTCCCAATCGCCACCCTCTGGCGCTATGCTGGCTACCGCGTTATCAATCTTCTGTTTGATGTATTCGCCACGCAGCTCCAACTCACGCCAGTGGTACACAAAATCCACTCCGAGTGCGTTATAGTCACGCGAAGGATCGTTTTCAACCTCAATACCATCGTTTTCCGTAACCGCAGCGTCGCCAAATGCAGCAGACAAACCAATTTCAAGATTCGAAACCGGTAAGAACCCGATACGACCGCCCAGGACTTTGTCGCCATCCGCATCCCGGGTAAATCCGTCGGTCAAAACGCCATGGACCTCGCCGCCTTCTCCTTCGAGTTCCGGGCCATTACCGACGTAAAACGCATAATTTATACGCCCTGCACCGAATGGCGCGCCGCCGCGCAACTGAAACCCAACCTCGGCAATCGGTGCTGCGCCATCGTGACCGAAACCGGGCGGCATGGATGGCAGTTTGTTGATCCAGTGAGGATGTAAGTTTTGTCGAAACTGGCCAAGTGGGCTTAAGAATTTGCCGCCAACCAACACTAAATAATCATTCAAGAAGAAATCAATAGTGCTGTATTCTAAGTTGATCTCGGTCCCTCCCTCTTCCTCCACCTCAAACTCAAGCTCTGCTTCCCATAACACAAGATCTTTATATTGAAAATGGAAGATCGGGTTGAAATTGGCGCTATTGAATGCACCCGTACTATTCTCTTTGTCCAAGTAGCCAACCGAAGCATAACCCGCGACATGAAACGCGGATGTCGCATCCCGCCATTCACTAGTTAGCGCGACCACTTCGGTTGCGCTCCTAATCTCTTTTTTGGCATCCTGAACCTGCTCGCGCAATGACTCGATCTGTGCCTCCAGTTGTTCCAACCTATCCTCCAATGACTTGGTATCCTCGGCCGCCATAATCGGCGGTCCAACCGCGGCGAGACCCAGGATCACGAACGCAATGGTTATCAATTTAGATGATCTTCGTATTACGCTCATTTGCGCACTCCTTAATTGTCGATGTAGGAAATTTGTGAGCGTCATCTGGCCAAGAGTAAAAGTGACTAAAATAACTTACCTTACATGCACCCAATAATGGGGTTGCACCGGATCTGCAACTATTAGGAGTTATACGTAGGTTGATGGGTAAATTTCGCATAAAGTGTAAATCGCTCACCAGACTGCCCCTCCTGAAAAATAATAATCGTGTGTCAGGTGGCCTAATCTGTTTTCCACAATCTCCCCTCAATCCCGGCGTCTGAATCGGGCGCCTCAGCAAGCGGCTAATAGGTGCGCTCGATCACGTTCGGCGAATTTCGCATAGGAAGTATCGAGAATGGCGTCGTGTCCTGCACCGAAGACCATTCCGGCAATACCATGGAGCCGCCCATGATGCCTTGTGCCAATCTGCAGCAGTCGACATATCCATTATGCGAACTCCTGGGCCGTACCCCTATCAGTATTGCCTACCCGTCAATAGTGGTAATTACTAATTTAGAATGTGCGCGATCAACCGTATATTTCAATCTGAAACTAGGAGGACTTAGTGATGATGAACGAAACGGTACGATTTGAACGCACACAGATCGTAATGCCGGACTTCGAAGAGCAAAAGAAGTTGACGGAAGATTGCAGTCAGGGACAGGTCCGCGAGCAGGAAATCACCGAGATTCGAGAGATTCATTCGCGGGAAGATATACGGGACGCGAAGTTGAGAAAACGAATTTCGCAGGGTCGGCGGCGCCGTCGGCGGTCGCAGCGCATGAATCTCGACGAGACCAACCGTGCGCCGTCCCTTTTCACCTGGCGCTACTGAGCCTTGTACTGCAACACGATTTAGGCGCTCAGTTTGCCATTTCGTGCGCCCAGAACCGGAGCTAGAAGTGCAGTGCCAATCAGGTTGGAATTCTCGTGCAACTCTGCGCTTTTACATAAATTTGATGCCCAAACAGAACCCTTTGTTGCGAACGCGCGATTTGGGATGAATGATCGAATGGCGTGCATTATAGACAGGATCCTTTGCCTATGGATTTCAAATTAGTTGCAACAGTATTCCTAACCATTTTTGTCGCGGAAATAGCAGATAAAACCCAAATTGCGACATTGCTATACGCGTCAAATGCCCAATACAGCAAATTGAGTGTGTTCATAGGCTCAGCTCTGGCGCTCATGGTCGCGTCTGGGGTCGCGGTACTTGCCGGGGTCGCCCTGAGCAACTTGATTAATGAACGGCTAATGGCCCGTGTCGCCGGCATCGCGTTTATTCTGGTGGGTACATGGACAATTATTCGAGCCTGAGACGCCTACCGCCACCGCATCATCGGCCGCTGCAAGCGAGACCGAGCGTGCACCGGATATCAGCACGAGCATCACAAGCACACTGACCCAGTTCAAGGATGGCTCTAAATCTATGTGATCGAGTCAATTGATGGATTGCCCGCGATTAGATCATCTGTGAGTGCGCATGCGATGATCAGGATATCGGTTCGAAACGAGCCTGGAAGAAACGCAAATACTCGGGTTCATACACCATTTTTAATCCACGAATCTCGTCGCGCCGTTTATAGACATCAATGACGGATTCTGTGACTAAGTCCATATGGGCCTGCGTATAAACGCGGCGCGGTATGGCGAGCCGCACAAGTTCCAGCGGCGGACGACGGTTCTTGCCGGTCGTAGGATCGCGTCCGGCAGATACGTTGCCTCGCTCCATCGTGCGAATACCGGACTCGATGTAAAGTTCTGCGGCAAGCGCTTGCGCCGGATACTCATCCTGATCCACGTGCGGCAAAAACCGTTTAGCGTCGAGAAATATCGCATGCGATCCGATTGGCTTGACAATTGGGATACCGGCACGGTCGAGTTTCTCGCCCAGGTAACGCACCTGACCGATACGAGCCGCCTGATGCTCTTCTGTAACTGCCTCCCGAATGCCCTGCGCCATAGCCTCCAAGTCTCGCCCCGCGAGGCCACCATAGGTATGCAGACCCTCATAGACGACGACCAGGTTTTGCGCCTTTCTGAATAGTTCCTCGTCGTTGCACGCAAAGAAACCGCCGATATTCACGAGCGCGTCTTTCTTGGCTGACATGGTACAGCCATCCGTTAGATCACAGATCTCCCTGAGAATTTCGCGAACTGATTTGTGTGCATACCCGTCTTCCCGTTCCCTGATGAACCAGGCGTTCTCAATTGTGCGCGTTGCATCAAGCATGATTGGAATTTCATGCTTGTGGCAGTAGCTATGTAATGCCCTGAGGTTCGCCATGGAGAAAGGCTGTCCGCCTGCCATGTTTACATTGCCTTCAAGGCTAATGTAGGGTACGCGTTTTGCGCTAACCTCCTGCACAAGCCGATCCAGCTTGTTAATGTCTACATTACCCTTGAACTGGAATGAGCTTTTGGGATCATGCGCATCGTCAACGATGACATCCACAAAAATTCCGCCAGCCAGTTCCTGATGCAGGCGAGTTGTAGTGAAGTACATGTTGCCAGGTACATGGTCGCCCGGTTTAATAAGAAGCCGAGACATCAGGTTTTCGGCGCCACGGCCCTGATGCGTCGGCACCATATATGCGTAACCGTAGTATTCTTTAATAACGGCTTCGAGGTGATAGAAGTTCTCGCTTCCTGCATAGGCCTCATCACCCAGCATTAGCCCCGCCCACTGCCTGTCACTCATCGCGCCAGTGCCGGAATCTGTCAACAGGTCAATGTAGACGTCCTTGCTTCGGGTCAGGAATGTGTTGTATCCAGCTTCCCGAATAGCCTGTTCCCGCTCCTCTCGCGTCGTCATCCTGAGAAGCTCGACCATCTTGATTTTGTATGGCTCGGCCCAGGCACGTTTGTCCACATTTTGCATACTCATACTTCTTCCATGGTTATCTTGTAACAGAGTCTCGTGTTCGCTCAGACCCAGTCGAATTCGGCTGTGAAATGTCTCAGAACCTGTGGCGCGCACACGATGCGCATGCCTCGGATATCGCTACGTCTCTCCCACACGAGATTTATGCCTTCGAGCACATAGTCCATATGGCTCTGCGTATAAACCCGGCGGGGAATAGCGAGACGCACCAGATCGAGGCGGGCAGGGTGTTCTTCCCCCGTATGCGAATCGGCGCCGAACATCACAGTGCCAATTTCGACGCTGCGGATACCCGCTTCAAGGTACAGTTCCACGGTCAATGACTGCCCCGGATACTGCAGCGGTTCTATGTGGGGCAGAAAACGTCGGGCGTCGAGATAAACTGCATGCCCGCCTGCGGGCGTGACGACCGGGACTCCCAATTCACGCAGATGCTCGACGACGTAACGCGTCGACAGCAGCCTGTAGTCAAGATAGTGCTCGTCCAATACTTCACGCAGTCCAACGGCAATCGCTTCGAGATCGCGTCCAGCCAGGCCACCATAAGTAGGAAACCCCTCCGTGAGAATCAAAATGTTGCGTTCCCGGTGTGCCAACTCGGCATCGTTGGTACACAGGAAGCCGCCGATGTTTGCGAAGGAATCCTTCTTGGCCGACATCGTGCAGCCGTCCGCGTAGCTGAACATCTCACGAGCGATATCGATGGGTGAAGTATCCTCGTATCCAGGTTCGCGTCGCTTGATGAACTGCGAATTCTCGGCAAAACGGCAGGCATCGATATAGAAAGGAATACTGGCGCCCCGCGCGATCCGGCTGATTTCACGAATGTTGGCCATCGAAACCGGTTGGCCACCGCCGGAATTGTTGGTCACAGTGACCATTATTAACGGGATCCGCTCCGGTCCCTCGTCCGCAACGAGTTTATCCAGTGCCGCGATATTCATGTTGCCCTTGAACGGGTATTTGGATTGGAGGTCATCGGCCTCGGAACACGGCAGATCTTTCGCTTTGCCGCCAAAGAATTCGATGTTCGCCCTGGTTGTATCGAAATGGGTGTTGTTTGGAATGATGGAATCCGACTGCACCATTACGCCGAACAAAATGTGTTCGGCCGCACGCCCCTGATGGGTTGGGATAACCTGCTCGAAGCCGAAAATGTCTTTCACCGTATCGCGGAAGCGATACCAGCTTCGAGCACCTGCATATGATTCATCGCCTCGCATCATGGCGCCCCAAGCTTCTGACGACATTGCGCTGGTGCCCGAGTCGGTTAACAGATCGATGATGACGTCTTCCGCGCGCAACAGAAACGGATTATAGCTGGCTGCCTTAATCATTTGTTCGCGTTGCTCACGAGTTGTTAGCTTAATTGGTTCTACCGTCTTAATCCTGAACGGTTCGATGATAGTCTTCATGATTCCTGGAACTCTTAATTCGCGGGCACAGCATATTCAGGCTTGCACGCTAACCGTCGTAGCACGTGTACGATATACGTGAAATTCCCTATGGCGAACGCTCGCATTCCGTCGGCCTGTACGTCGACGGAAATTACGATCTCATCCGCCACCAGCAATTCGAAAGGGCCGGCCACAAAAATCAGCAGAGAAAAAACCCATGGTCACACTGGTTTTCGATGTACGCTTCAAACCCACCTATCTGAGCTTTCGGTACCGGCATTCTATTCGGTTTGATCGGTAATCAACCGGTAGAGACGCTGGTATTTGTCAGCGATCACTGCCCCGAACAAAGGATCTTCGATGGCATCGGCTTCCTCATCGATTACTTGCCAATCCTCTTTTGTGAGAACAATCTTGGCCAATGCAAACAGCTTTTTTTCCTCTTTCACCATGTGCTCACGCAGCGTACGAATGTAGGCAACACCTGAAGTCCCGAGTTGCTCACGCACTTCGACTGAATCGTCGACCGATGTGCGGAGAAACTTGTCGAATTTCTGGCCAGCCAACCCGATGGAGATATGTTCTTCCAACAGATCGTCGACGTCGGCGCGAGCTCCAGGTTCACGCTTCAGGAGTTTTGCAAAGATTAATTCCTCTTTCGGATGATGAAATTGATCAGGATACTCAGTCATGTAACGCATGATGCCATGCAGCAGAGGATAGTCTGGTGTTTTCCCTACCCCGATCGCCAGAATCTCAGACTCGAGAAGATCAAGTAATTTCGCAACGTTGGCGTGGTCACGATCCAGCGCTGCAATAATATCGAACATCTGGTTTGGTGTTCCCACTCATTTTTGAATTGAATCCTAGTACGCGCGTTGGCTTCCATACTGCTCCGAATACTCCTACAGACAATACGCGGCGCAAATCCGATGTTTTACCTACTGTAATCTCGGTTAACCCCTAGGTGGAAATGGTGTTTTGCTTGATTGGGGGAACGATGCGGCGAGATTTACCGCTGCCAGGCGGATACAAGAATGGCTAAGACTTTTGCTGTATTTGCATTGCCATGCGAACGAGATGGGCCAGGGACCTGGCCTGCATTTTTTCCATTACCCGGGCGCGATGAATTTCGACAGTACGTTGACTGACTTCCAGGTCGCCCGATATGACCTTATTGGCCTTGCCCTGAACGACCAGCTCCAGAACCTGTTTTTCCCGTGGCGTTAATTTTGCGATCCGTTTTTCAACCTCTTCTCGCTTGAGCAACGCATCTCTATTTTTGCGGTCGTCTTTGAGCGCCTTATTGATGCGATCGAGAAGTTCATGATCCCTAAAAGGCTTCGGGATAAAATCGATGGCTCCTCGCTGCATTGCTTCCACGGCCATTGGAATATCGCCGTGGCCGGTAATGAAAATGATTGGCAATATCGCCCGCATATCAATCAACTTCTGTTGTAGTTCCATGCCGCTCATACCCGGCATTCTTATATCCAGTACGAGACAGCCTGGGCGATCAGGATCGTATTCGGCCAGGAACTCTCCAGCCGAGGCAAACGATCGGCTGGTCAGGGCTACCGATTTCATCAGGAGACTTAGCGAATCACGCACGGCCTCGTCGTCGTCAACAAGAAATACTGTTGGGCTGTACTCTGTCATGTCCTGCCCTCGGAGATTACGGGCAACGTAAAGTAGAAAGTTGTGCCCCCAGAAGGATTCTTTGTAAAGCTCAACACACCACCATGTGACTCAATGATGGATTGGCAGATTGCAAGTCCCAGACCCATTCCGGAGGGCTTGGTCGTGAAAAATGGCTGAAAGATTTTCTCTTCGGCTTCTTTCGTGATCCCGCTGCCATGGTCTGTCACCACTATTTTCACCTGGTCGGTTTCGAACTCGCTGACCGAAACTGAGATCCCTTCGTCATGTTGATCCATGTCCATCATCGCATCAATACCATTGCGAATCAGGTTCAGAACGACCTGTTGAATTTGCACGGTGTCGACCATAATTTTTGGCAAGCCTTCGGCAAGGTCAATCGTCAACGGAATACCATTGTCCCGGGCATCGACCTCAGCAAGAGCTGCGACATCGCGGATAAGATCGTCACAGCTCACCTCCCGACGACCGAGTTCTCTTTTCTTGACGAATTGTCTGAGTCTTCGGATAACTTCACCGGCTCGTTGGGCCTGCGAGTTGCATTTTTTCAATGTAGCCAGAATTTCGTCATCATCGCTTTTTCCGGATTCGATCAGGCGCTGACAGGCCTCAGTGTATGTTGCGATCGCAGTCAGCGGCTGGTTCAGCTCATGGGCCAGGCTTGCCGCCATTTCACCCAGCGTACTGAGGCGACCGAATTGGGACAATCTTTCGCGTGTCTTGTGTATTTCCTCTTCGGACCGCTTTCGTTCGGTTATGTCCCGGATTATGCCGACAAATCTGGGCTGATCATCCGTTGGAATTTCGCCAACGGAGAGATCGATCGGAAAAACCGAACCGCTTTTTCGCTTACCCTGAGCTTCCCGGCCGATTCCGATGATCCTGGCATTACCAGTTTCAAGATAATTACGAATAAAGCTGTCGTGTTCGCTTTTATACGGCTCGGGCATCAATAGCGACACATTTTCTCCTACAACTTCCTCGGCACTGAATCCGAAAATGACCTCCGCGGCAGAATTGAAGGTCTCAATGCGACCCCTATGGTCGATTACAATAATGGCATCGACGGCCGCATCGAGCAGCGCTTTCCATTCGGGTGCTGCAAACGAATGGTTGTCTGCTGCCGGCCGTTCAGAGCGATCGGGCATAAGTACAATCCCAGATACAGCTACGCATAGCACCGAATACCGATTGCCAGTTTGCGGCAGTATAACTCTGTAGTATGCAAATTGGTAAGTCGACGATAAACCATTTAACTGATCTTACGACTTCTGTCCAGACACAGCTAGAGGAAAAAATCAAGGTGAGGAAATGCTACTCCGCATCCTGTTTTTGTTGATTGCATTTGCGTCTACAGCATCCCTACCGACATCTACAGCGCGTGCTGCCGACCAGGAGCAACCTAAACCCGAGTTGACCAGGGACGGTGAGTTCAACCTGAGTTTCCGATATCGGTATGAATTTGTCGATCAGGATGGTATCGCTAAGAACACACACGCGTCGACTCTTCGAACACGATTTGCGTATCGAAGCTCGTACTTCTCCAACTTTGGATTCGTGATCGAATTCGATGATATAAGTTCAATCGGCAACGATCTCTACAACAGCACACGCAACGGAAATACAAACCGGCCGGTCGTGGCCGATCCGGAAGGCACTGAAGTTAACCAGGCGATGATTCTTTACAGAGGAATCGAAAATAATGTCATCCGAGCAGGCCGCCAGCGAATCACACTCGATAATCACAGATTTATCGGGAACGTCGGCTGGCGACAGAACGAGCAGACCTACAACAGCTTTTCACTCAGCAATATGTCGCTGCCGGATACGACTATTGAGTATGCGTACATCGAAAACGTAAAGCGGGTTTTCGGGCCGGATAGTGGTGCGCCACCAGCAGATTTCCAAAGCGATTCCTCCATTCTGAATGTAAAATATGAGTGGGTACCCGATTGGGATGTCACGGCATATGCCTATTTTCTTAATCTCGAAAACTCCCCATTGTTATCGAATAAAACATTTGGGATTCGCGTAAAGGGAGGCAATGTGGTCAGCAACCGGATTTCAACTAGCTATACACTGGAATACGCGCATCAAAAGAACTACGGCGACAATCCCAACAACTACAGTGTTGACTATTTCCTGCTGGAGGGCGCACTTACTACCACTGGTATCACCGGGAGACTGGGCTACGAAGTGCTGGAAGGCAACTCCATCCAGGCCTTTCAAACGCCCCTGGCGACGCTGCATGCTTTTCAGGGCTGGGCAGACAAATTTCTAACAACGCCCTCCGGCGGCATCGAGGATCTTTACTTCTCACTTGCGACGAAGATTCGCGGAGCGAACATTTCACTCATTCATCACCGGTTCGATCCTGAAGCGGGCGGTCCGAAATACGGCAGCGAATGGGGCTTAATGATAAAAAAACCATTCGCGAATCGTTACACGTTGGTGTTCAAATACGCCGATTACGACGCCCGCAGCTTCGCGACTGACACTAAAAAACTCTGGGTCATGTTCATTGCCGAATTCGGTAACTGACTGTATTTGATCAGTAGAAATACGTACCCGTGGTTGTATTTACGTATTTTATTGAGATTCATTCGTACTTATATTGGCAACATCGAGATTCGGAGTTTGGTAAGGTAACATTTATTTGATGAACGCAAGATTGGGAGAGACAGGCATGACCCGTACATTGAGACTATTGGCAGGCACATGCCTGGCTTTTGGCGCTTTTGGTTTGCTTAATGCAGAGACAGCGACTGATATAAGCCATCTGGAGCGTGTTACCCAGATCCTCGTGGCACCTCCATTTTTGCCGGAACACGAGCAGATTGCCACAGGCGACCCCAAAATCGTTCAGGTGCGAATGGTGATCGAGGAAAAACTGATGGACGTTGGGCCCGGAGGCGCGACAATCCATGCCATGACTTTCGAAGGTAGCGTGCCGGGTCCGATCATCGTCGTTCATGAAAACGATTATGTTGAATTTACGCTGGTCAATCCCAAAACCAACACCTTAATGCACAATATTGATTTCCATGCAGCCACAGGTGCGATGGGCGGAGGCGATCTTACAAAGGTAGCGCCGGGGCAGGAAGTGACGTTTCGCTTCAAAGCCATAAAGCCCGGAGTATTTGTCTATCACTGTGCTCCTGGTGGCACGATGATTCCATGGCATGTCGTTTCGGGGATGAACGGAGCAATCATGGTGCTTCCGCGTGATGGACTTAAAGATGCTGACGGTAACCCGGTTAAATATGACAGGGCGTATTACATTGGCGAACAGGATTATTACCTGCCGACAGATGAGAATGGGAACTACAAGAGATATCCCAATTCGTTGGCCGGATTTGCAGATATGCAGAAAGTCATGAAAACTCTGACTCCAACCCATGTTGTATTCAATGGCTCGGTAGGAGCGCTAACCGGCGATAACGCGCTGACCGCGGAAGTCGGTGAATCGGTGTTGTTCATTCATGCGCAGGCAAACAGGGATACTCGTCCGCATCTGATTGGTGGCCACGGGGACCTCGTCTGGCGTGGCGGATCTTTTGCCGATCGACCCGCAACTAATCTGGAAACCTGGTTCGTGGCCGGCGGTTCAGCGTCAGCTATGATGTACACCTTCCGACAACCTGGCCTATATGTGTACTTGAACCATAACCTCATCGAAGCAATACTCCTTGGTGCGGCAGCCCACGTCAAAGTTGAAGGTGAATGGAATGACGATCTGATGCTGCAGGTCAGTGACCCAGGTCCGATCCAATAATCGCGTACAATAAACAAGAATAAACAAGGACATCCACAGTAATAAACAAGCAGTAATAAACAAGGACATCCACAGTCTTCACGAAAGTTTAACGAGGACATCCACAGTCTTCACGAGAGCCCGTCGCCAACACCGTCATCGACAGGCATTTGGATCGTGTGATGGAGCCGGTGAATTGTCAGCTATCGATATTGGTTATCGGCAACAGGCAGCAGTACGCCTCCGGCAACCGGATAAGCACTGTGGTGGGCAGAGCGTTACGATGGGGTGGCGTCAGCTGTGGTTGGGATTAAATGATGTTGCAGTCCGTGCATCCAGCGCTGCCCAAGATGCTCACAATAGGCCTGTAATGCTTCGAGCGAGCCCAATGCACGGCCATGCCAGGAATTCATTCGTCGAAGATCTTTTAGCCAAGTCTCCTGATCCGTGTTCAGCCGCTCCAGGATAAGAGGCAAATCCGGGTCGATCCGCCCGCGCTTGCCCGGGCGCCACTCGCGGCCAGTCCACTCCACCAGTGCGAGGTAATCTTGCCAGCAACAGGGTAAGGCAGGACGGGGTTGTTGGTCTGCGAATCCCAGCAACGATGCGCCCTTGCCGTTGATGCGCGCATGCACCGAGGTATGGACCGAGGTTTCCGGGGTGGTTGCCAGTTTGGCCCGGATCGGGTTGAGATCCACATAGGCCATGCAGCGTAACAAGGCGGCCTCATCCAGCAAGGCCTGGACTTTGAACCGCCCCTCCCAAAAGCGCCCGCTGCAATCGTCTTCCCGGTTGGACCGACGCGCCAGCGGTTCGTTGATACATCGCATGAACCAGCTCAGGCTGGCAAGACGCTCGCGATAAACACTGATCCAGTCGGTCACGCCGTCAGGGGACGGACCGTGGCCGTTGGCCTCGGCGACCACCGCCGGGACCGCAAACACCTGGCCCCAGCGCGCCAGCACTTCCGCATCGTCCCAACCCTTGGCCGTTGCCGGTGTCAGGCGGACCACTAGGTGATAGTGATTGCTCATCACCGCATAGGCACAGACATCGATCGCGAACACCTTG